>NZ_JBILQX010000169.1:0-7820 GCF_044372965.1 Elstera sp.
GCGCCAACAGGGTCTCGGCATTCTGTCGGGCCTCGCCTTCGTCATGACTATCGGCAAGACCGCCGCCGACGCGCTTGAGGCGCTGCATTACACGGCGACGCCCTGGCTGCGCAGCTACATCGAGCCGCTGCAAGTCTTCTGTAAAGGGCACGATAATAACCTCGTGGCAGGGCTGCATGATCTCGGCGGCACCTTCCCGAGCGCCACCCTCGTGCGCCGACTAACCGAGGCCGCCAAATCCCCAAACTTTGCCGAGCGCCAGACAATCATCCTCAACCGAGAGGTCGATAAGGCCAGTGCCGGCAATCTCCGCGCCATCGAGCGAACCAATGAGGGGGCCATGTACCTCGTCTCGCTGTTGGCCCTCGTCTCGATCGTGATCGACTACTTCGTGCAGTTCGCGATCGACGACGCCCTCAATCTCCCCCGTTAACTCAAAGGAAGTCACCCATGGGTCTCGAGCTTAAATCGTTTATGTCTGCCCGCGCTCTTGCCGCAGCGGGTCTTGTCTTTACGCTTGCTGCCGTTGGGGCAATGGCAACGGGCATCTTCAATGACGGGACTGCCGACGGGGTGAATGCCATCATAACCGAGATCGGCAAGCAATATCCCGAAGCGCCCTATACGGCGGCAACCTTGCCTGCCAACGTTACCGATCGTTTCGCGAATTCGCTCGCAATTCCCGCCGCTTGGGGTGCCCAGGGCGATTGCCCGGCCGGGTCGCGGCAATCGCCGTCGGGAGGCTGCTGGTCGATCATTATTCAGACCAATGGCATTCACGCGGTATTTCCCGGCTACAGCCGGGACCAATGCCTCACCCTGACGTCGCAGGTGCGCCCTGATGTGCATCGTCGCATCACCTTCGTCGGAATCGCGCCTGACAATTCCGCGACACTGACGAACTCGGTGGCGATTTCATCCATCGCGGCGGAACTCCGTCGTGCGGCCGTGCAGGATTTTGGCAAGACGAACTGCCTACCGACCGCCACCAATCAACTTGCCTTCGTGATTCGTTAGTCGGCGAGGGTTGCCATGTATCTCAAGCAAGTCCAATTGGCCCTTTGGATCTTCAGTCTTGCCCTGATCGGCTATACCGTTCAGGGCTCGTTGAAGCGCAATATGGCAACCCTCAGCGACGTGCTTTACGCTTATGCCGAGCGCGTCTATGCCGCCACTTGGGATTATGCGGGGTCCGCCTCGTCTGTCCTACGGCAAACCGCCTCCGTCGAACTTCCCGCCAGCGTCCTGAGCGAAACCCGCCATGGGACCATGCTGAATACTATGGCCCCAAATCGCCAACCCGTCCGGCTCTATTCCTATGGGACCGGCACGACGGCAACGGTCTATGCCGTCATTCCGAGCGGGGGGGATTGGGTAGGGTTCGGCACGAGCATCCCGATCACCGTGGCCAATCGCATGGGCGTCAAGGCGGGCATCGTCGAAGGCGATCAGATCCGTTCGCGCGCCGGCGGCTGGGGACCGATCCCGATTGCGTCGCTGGCAGGCTTCGTCGGTTACGACGGCGACCTGGTCCTGCGGCTTCAAACCCATCGGGCACCCTGACCATGATGCTGAAAGCCATTCTGCTGGTCCTCACGCTCGCAAAAGTGGTTTGGATCGGCAATCACGTCGAGGCGGCGCGGGTTCATCGGGACGAGAGAACCTACGCTATGGCCGGCCGTTTCGCGCTGATCGGCGAGGCCGCTCAGCGCTACGCAACGAACACCCGCCTGCTGCGTCCGGGCGTCGCGACGGCCGATATCAGCGTCCAGGAACTGATCCTTGAGGAATATCTGCCGGTCGGCACCAGCCCTCTCGGACCCTATGGCGGTGATATCGTCTTGGTGGCGCGCACCGGCGCTTACGGGCATGTCGTCATCGATATGTCGGTCTTTGCCCCCGCCGATCAGGCCGAGGAGTTGCGCTTGAATATGAGCGTCATCGATCGAGGCGGCGGCATGGTCAGTCTGCAAGCTGAGAATGGCGCGGCACGCTTCCGAATGGCCGCGGCCAGCGTCGCCAACCCAGCTGATTACCTAAGGTTCTCCGGGGCAATGCGGGCCGGGCACTCCCTCGGAGACGGGTCGGCAAAATAAAGAGAATCTTTCGCTATCTGAACAACTTTTAATGTCTTAACGGATTCTCAAACCGTTCATGTTCCTGTACTGTACACGGGAACAAAACGGTAATGGGAGTGAGAAAGAGAAGGTCGAAATGGCATCCAGTCCTTTAGCTCTCGTCTGCTCGCTTATTGGGCTGCTCTGCGGTGATCCGAACACCGTTGCGCTCGAAAAGCAGCATCAAATGGCATCGACGGCGCTGTCGTCTCAGACAGCTGAGTTCATGTTCATGACCTATGCCGACAGCATCAATTGGCTGCGGCGGCCGGAGAACCGTTGGTATACGGGCGAGTTGCCGATCCTGGAGGTGATGGCCAATCCGACCAATCCTTCGGAGACCCATCGGGCCGAGCCGGGTTTGCGGATCATCATTGATCGGAAGCGTACCCACGCGCCGCAAACCCAGACGGACGGCTCCGATCGGTCGCGCTGGTATGCCATTCTCGACCCTACCGGCGGGATCAACCCGGAAACCGGCGATCCCTATGCCGTCAACGCCATGGAGGAGTTGCAGCGCAAGGGCATCAATGGCGGCTCCGTGCTTGCCGTTCTGATCGACCATGAGAAACGTCTTGAACAGCGCAAGAAACCAGATGGAACCACTGACGCCTCCTTTGCCGTGGGCTATGCGCGGAACAACCGACTAACCGAGCAGCATACCCGCGATACTTATCGGTTGCCGGATGATGTTCTGACCCGGCCAGTCGGTGCCGAAAGCCTGATGATCTCGACGCGCACCGGCGGGCTCGCTGGCTGTGGGGTGTTGCCGGGGCCGACCGATCCGTATCGCAATAATCCGGGTTCTGCACCAGCGAGACCTCGGCATCATCGGGATGCTTGGGCTCTAGCGACGGCTTGCGTTCCGGCCGGCCATCGCTATGTGGCGGTAGGCTCATTCCAAGGCGTCCCTATGTGGGCCGCCGTGGCTGTCTTCAATAAGACCAAGCTGGTTCAGGGCTGCAATGTCGTCGATGAGTTTACGCCGACCTACGCTCAGTTGGATGATCCGATTGCTTTCCGGGGCTTGCTGCCGCCATCGGCGCTGATCCCGACGGAAGCACCGCTGAATGCGCCAGCAACAAATCCGTCGACCTATCTGGTCTCGGATTGTGCGACCGATGGGGTGCCGCCGACCGTCACGGACCCGCCGCCGACGATTTGGACGGAAAACTATACGGGCACCTGTCCGGCAGGCTGGAGCGGATCGGTTACTTACGCGCGACAGGGTACGCAGGTCTGGATCGTCGATTGGACGGGAACGCGACCGCCAGCAAGCTTTACGCCTTGGGTGGAGACGTCGAATAGCTGTACCCCTCCCCCGCCGCCACCTCCTCCCCCCCCGCCGCCGCCTCCGACCGGAGGTGGTGGCTCGGGTGGTGGGGGTGATCCAGGCGGCGGAGGTGGGGGTGATCCGGGTTTGGTGTGTGGCTGGAACGGGTCTGCCTACGTTCTCGTGCCAATGGGCCAGGACAATGGGGTAGCAAACCAGAACTGCAATCATTTGCGCAGCCCCCCACCACCGCCGCCGCCGCCGCCGCCGCCGCCGGTCGTTATCGATCCGACGCCGCCGATTGTGGACCCGAGCGTCTGCCAGGTGAATTGTACCCCCGTGCAACCGCCGCCGACCGTAACGGTGACGAACCCGGTCTGCATTCCGGGTATCGATCCCGCCTGCACGACGGCAGCAACGCCGACGCCCACGGCACCGAAGGTTTGGTATCAGGTCTACCTTCACGCCGGCGGTGGGCAGAATTCAGAAGGCTGGTGGCGGATCCGGGAAGTCGACGAAGCTACCGCCCTCGCCCGGATCGCCATGGGCTACACCGACTACTCAACCAACCGCGACGGGCTGCTCACCAATGGCTCATCCGGCTATACGCCCGCTGCCGCAGGCGGCGGAAACGATAACAATGGTATGCCTGATCCAAGTACCGGAGGAGATGGCGGTGGTGGTGTTGGGAATGGAGGAACAGGCGGCAGTACTGGTGGAAATGGTACTGGCGGCGGCGATTACTAGAATAAAATGCACAGGAGATTAAGGATGAAAAAATCACTCGGCACGACTATCACCGCTGTTCTTCTATCAGGTTCGGTTCTTGCCGCTCCGGGTGTGGGACGGCGAGAAAACCCTGATCTGAAGATGCCTGAGGTGGGGATCTTTGCCGTATCGGGCATCAACAGCGGTGTTGGCAGTGTCGCAAAATACGCCAATGCCGATGAAAAGCGTATCCTCAAGGAGATGGGCGATACGCTCCTGCGTCAGGAATTCGGCGCTTACAAGATCGGGCTGACCGAGTTCCGTTGGAATATCCAGGGAAAGTCGGATCGGCTTCTGACCAATGTGATGTGGATCGATGGCGATTACACACCTGATTTGGTGTTGAATGGCCTTGATCTGGATCGAGTGCGTTTGAGCTTTTGCCGAACGATTGGTGTCGCTCAAATGGGCGATACCAAATTCGACATCGCCGAGCTTCAGAATATCTATGACCAAACCGTTCAGACTGGCGTACCGCACCATACGCAGGCGATGCGTAACCGGGGTATCTGGGCTGAGACTATTATGGCGGCGTGCAAACGGGATGGCTCTAATGCCTGGGCTATTGTACGTGGCGGAAATGCGGTGGGCGTGAAGGCCGAATGGGTATACCTGGGTGACTATGTTCCAGGCGATGCGGTTAGCGGGCGCGTCAAGTGGGCGGATATTCCCAACCATCGCCGTAACGATGAAGTGCTGCGGATGATGATGCTTGGTGTCTACACACCCGTGAACAAGTACGACGCCGCCTTGATGCCGACGCCGGACGATGTCGATGGAATGAAAGACATCGATCCCGACACCAGGGGGAAATAGCCCATGCGCTTCTCACTTCGCGCGGGCCTGCTGGCCAGCAGCTTACTGTTGGCCAGCGTCCCTACCGGTTTTGCGTCGCTCAAGGCACAAGAGCCGGCCGCTCCAGCGCTTACCGTAGACCAACTCGACCCGCAGGCCTCCCTCGGCCTCAAATCCGACGCTCGCCTACCGGCAGAATGCGGCGGCGGACTCTTGCCCGCCGATCTCGTGGGCCGGGAACGCATGCTGAGAAACTGCGAACAGGATCTCAAGGCTCGCAAAGACGTGATGAAAGCGGTGGGAGAGCTTCAACTCGAAGTCAGTAAGGCCACACCTGCGATGTTGCCCGTCGATCCAAACGATGCCGTTAGCGCCCTCAACGCGCGGCCCGGCAAACGCGGCGACGGCACGCTCAATGTCGAAGATGCGGGCGAGAAAGGCGTTATCGTCGACGACGGCCGCCGGAAGGCTGTTGCCCCAGGCGGCGCTGATACTGGTGAAATCGACGAGATCGAATCCCTCGCCGACCTGACGCTTGTCGCGGGCGGTTGTCCCGTTGGGCCGCGCCCAATCTGCGTCGCTATCTTCGCGGCCGGAACCAACAAGTTCTCGGTGCAAAAAGTCGGTGATCCCATCGCGAAGAATGCCCGCGTGGTGAACATCAGCGGTAAGGGAAGCGATATGTCCGTAACCGTCGAACTGAAGCCGGTCGGAGGGAAGGTTCAGCGCAAGGAGTTCCGCCTATGATCCGCTCGCCGTCGCCGTTTCATGGCGGACCCAAGAGCCCGGCGGAACATGCACTCCTCGATGCGCTCAATGATCCGCGGCTAGAACCCTGGGTTCAATCGGCCATTGAGTCGGGTCTTTTGGCGCATCCGAGTGACGCCGCCGATGCCTTCAATCAGTTGGCTGGCCTGTTTCAAGCGCGGGCGGACGAACTTTATGGCCATCTGCCCTACCTTGATGCGAACCAGGGGAGGCTCCATTGATTGCCGCCTGCCTAAGTGTCGCGCTCACGCTGGCGACGGCCAATAATGTCGCGATCGGACCGGACGAGCAGGCTCGGCTCGAGCGCACCTGCCGGACGATGGCGGCCGTGCCGGTCCGCGCCGTCCGTGAAGATCAAGAGGGAAGGTTGGCCGGTTGCACGGCGCTGGCCAGCGTTCGATATCTCATCCCGCACGATGCGTTGCCAGCGATTCTCTTTAATGAAGGCGGCTGGCTTGGGGCGGTGATCGAGAATAAGGATCGGTCGACGGATCGTGGTCCATTTCAGGTGAACAGTCAGTGGATCTGGTCGGTTCAGCGGATTTTTGGGTATGCGACGGAGGCTGACGCGGCCAAAGCCGTGACCTGGGATCCTTGCGTCAATGCCGAAATGGCTGCGATCATCCTGGCGCGGTGTCGCCGCGATAAAGGCGACCTCGCCAAAGCAATCGGCTGTTATGCCTCGCCGACGCCGAAGTTGGCCGAAGCCTATATCGAAAAAATTGTAAATAACGCTCGAACTCTTAAAAAGAGGGCGAATTTATAATCTAAGTGAAGGTGTTTTTCTGTTTTACGCGCTATCCTAGTCTGGGTAGCGTGCCCATCGTCATGATTAAAAATAGCCAATTATTGAGATTATTATTATTTTCTAAAACCTTGTTATTAGGGCTTTTTCTTCAGAAATCTTTTTGCTATTGAAGATTTACCGCGTCGCGGTGCAGAGGCCGGGTTTCCTCCGGGGGTAAAAAGAAAGGCGTCGAGATTAGGCCCTCGACGCCCTTCTCCCCGGAGGAGCCTGGGCTCACTCCGGATGCTCCCACTAAGAAGCGAGGCGACACTATCATGTCCAGCCCGTCTGAAAACAGTCTTTCTGCTGCCCCTATCGGTCGGCGCAATTTGCCCAAAGAGCCGCCGCGCACGGGCGGCCCGCTGACGACCGACGCACTGGTGCGCTACCAGAAGATTGCATCGATGGAGCGGGACGGCATCGCCTGGGACTCAATCGCGGAGAGCTTGAAGCTAACTCCCGACTGGCTCAAAACCTGGTATACTCAAACCAGCGCCAAACTTGCCGCCGAACTGAGCAACGATAATGACGTTCGCTACGGCAAAGGCGGCACGCCGGTCATGCGGGCCATTAAACACTTGCGGCAGCAGGGGCATGAGGTTGTGCGGTACGGGCCGGATAATTATTCCGTCGACCGACGCATGGTCTCCAAGGCCAACCTTCTTACCCGAGCCGGACTGACAAAGCCCGAGGATCTCTATACCGAACTGCCCTACTTCAGTTATTTCACGCTCGAGGTCGCGGGCCGGTATCTGATCGATTTTCACGATTGGTTAGTGGAACTAGTCTGGCATCCCTCAACGCCCCCCGATCGGCAGCGCGTGAAAGCCAATGGGGTTGAGATGTCCGCCAATGCACTCCTGATCGAAGCGCAACAGCGCTATCTGGCCGCAACCGGCCGCAAGATCGCGACCCGCTGCCCGAACGGGCTCGCGCACGGCTTTTCGAAGCGGGCGGTGTAGCCATGATTCGCGAGCATCTCTCTGAAACACCCCAGGAGGCGGCCCAACGTAAGGCTGTGGTTCCGGGTATGGCGCATTTTGCGGGCAGCGGTCCGCGCGGGTCGACCTGTGCCCAGTGCGATTTCCAGATGACGACGAAGAAAGCCGGAGAAAGCCTTTGCGCTAAGGTCGCGGCATCAAAGCGCGTCCCGTTCCCATCCAGCAGCGCTGTCTGCAATAAATTCGCGGAGGTGCGCCGTGGTTGATACCCTTGCCCTCGTTCCGCCAGGCGCGGTTCCCGCTGCTGCCATCCTCGACACGATTTGCTCCCTGATGGTCGATCTGGAGATCGTGAGCGGGCGCTATGGTGC
>NZ_JBILQX010000170.1:0-7758 GCF_044372965.1 Elstera sp.
TATTTCTGACCGAGCCCAGCCGGGAAATCGAAGCTTTGGCGGCCATCCAGGAAGCGCGTTATGTCGATGGGCTCGATATTACGGCGCTCCCAACGCTTGCTGCAATTTTGCAGGGTCTTGGTCTGACCGCCGCCGCCGCGCGCCTCGCCCCGCCCGATGCCGATCTTCTCGCCACCAACCGCACGCGGACAGCGAAGGCGCAGGCCGATTTGCGCGCCTTTGCGGCGCAAGGCGTCCCCACGCTTGTGCTCACCGACAGCCACGGGCGGCGGCACCTGCTGCCCAGCACGATCCTATTCGGCGGGCTCGACGCCTTTCTCAAGCAACTCTCGCTATAAAGGATTCTCTGCCATGGTCACCCGCCGCACCGCCTTAAAAATCCTTATTGCCCTTGGGGCAACCGCCAGCCTTGGCACCGAGGCCCTCGCGGCCAAACCGGCGCTCACCTGGATGGCGTTCCCCGCGGACGCCAGCGGCTTCAACCGCGCGCCGGTTCTCTTGACGGCCGGCGACGAGGCCATTCTGATCGATGGTGGCTTTACCCTTTCCGATGGGCGCGCGCTGGCCGCCGCCATCAAAGCGACGGGCAAAAGGCTGACGACGATCCTGGTGACGCAAAAAGACCCCGATTATTACTTCAGCCTCGGCCCCGTTAAAGCCGCCTTCCCGGCAGCGCGGGTGGTCTCGACTGCGGAAATCGTTGCGGGCATCAACGGTAATGTGAGCAAGAAACTGGCCGTCTGGGGCCCGCAGTTGAAGGAAAACGGGCCGCAAACCCTGGCCGATGTCGTGATTCCCGAGGCGACCGACACCCGCAGCTTCACCTTGGGCGGGCATCGTATCGAATTGATCTCCGAGCCGGGCCATCCCCATTCTACCTATGTGTGGGTACCCAGCCTGAAAGCCGCCTTCGGGGGCGTCTTGGTGGTGGCCGATCATCACGTCTGGATGGCCGATAGCCCGACGCCCGCAGATCGGAAAGCCTGGGTCAAATCCCTCGACGCACTCGCCGCCCGCAAGCCAAAAATCGTCGTCGCGGGGCATCTACTACCCTCGTCGAAGACCGACGCCAGCGCAATTGCCTTCACCCGCGCCTATCTTCTCGCCTACGAGCACGAGGCCGCAAAAGCCGCCGATGGCAAAGCCCTGAGCGCTGCCATGAAAGCCCGGTACCCCGGCCTCGCCTCCGAAGGCTCGCTGGAGCTTGGCGCGAAAGTGGTGAAGGGGGAAATGACCTGGGGGTGAGGCGAATGCTCCCAGCCCGGTGAAGCCGCTGGACCTTGCGCGCGCAAACCCTTATCGCTCTTGGCTAAGTTTTTCGAACGCAAGGCCAGCACGGTAATTTATGGAAAATTTGAACTGCCCGCAGTGTGGCTCCGAGCATGTCTATCAAGACGGCGATCTGTGGATCTGTCCGGAGTGCGCGCACGAGTGGAACCCGAGCGAGGCGAGCGCCGAGGCGGCAGAGCAGGGCGTTAAGGATGCCAACGGCAATCCGCTGGCCGATGGCGATACCGTCACAGTCATCAAAGATCTGAAGGTCAAAGGCTCGTCGCTGGTCGTCAAAGGCGGGACCAAGGTAAAAGGCATCCGCCTGGTCGACGCCACCGACGGGCATAACATTTCCTGCAAAATCGACGGGATCGGCGCAATGAACTTGAAATCAGAGTTCGTCAAGAAAGCCTGACGGCCCTCCTTCTACCCAGCCAACCCGTCCATAACCCGCGCCAGCGCCACATCGCGCGTCGAAAGACCGTTGCAATCGTGCGTCGTTAGCAGCACATCGACGCGGTTATAGACGTTGAACCATTCCGGGTGATGGTCGGCTTTTTCTGCCGCCAAGGCCACTTGGTTCATGAAGCCCCAGGCGGCGGAAAAATCCTTAAAGCGGAAGCTTTTCGTAATCGCGTCGCGGGTGGGCTCATGGGTCCAGCCGGAGAGCTGCCCGAGGGCGTCCGCCCGTTCCGTCGCCGTCAATTTCTGCACCATTCGAACTCTCCTTCTTGCACCCTGTCCAAGATCGACGCTGAAGCGTGCGCCTTCTATACGGCGGATTTACGCTTTACAGGCGGGAAGTCAAAGAGGTAAAATTTTATTTTAGAGATTAAGAAATTATCTCCTTACGGGGGATTGGTTTCTATCGAATCGAGTCTTAAAACACGTATCGGGATGTAATTTATAATAATTTAAGATAACCAGAAAAGAATATTGATCATGCTGAAATTAGAGCAATATTCTGATAAATATAATTTTTTGATATCTCTAATCATTGGCTTTTTTCTAGTTTTTTTTATAATCCCACTGTCCATCTTAACCGCGAATGTTCACGATTGGCATACGAGTGTAAACTCAGATTATGGGATGACTCTAAACGGCTTCCTCTATTTCTGGGTCGAACCCTGGCATTTCCCCATTTTCGCGGTCGATGGTCTGGGGATACCATTCGGTTACAATATTTTTTATACCGACTCTTATCCGCTCGCGGCGTTTCTTGCTAAACTTCTACCCTTGGCATCGGCCCCCAATTTTTATCCCGCCTGCTTAGCCCTCTCGATTATTCTTCAAACCGCTGCTGGAAGCTATTTTGCGCGAGCCTGCGGGTTGCGCGGCCCGGCAGCGCTTCTTGCGGGTGGGTTTTTTACGTTTACGCCGTTTTTTCTATTCCGCTTCGGCCATATAGCCCTTTTGAACCATTGGATCCTGCTGGTTGGTTTGGCGGAGGTGGTGCGAAACCGGCCCGGCTTTCAAGGCCGATTGCTGCTTCTATCGAGCCTTGCCTTTCTAACCCATGCCTACCTTTGGGCCATGGTGTTCCCGCTCTTTTTAGGCGCGACCCTCCGCGCGGCGCTGGCCTCCCCCACCCCGGCGAAATTACTGGCCCGCGACTATCTTCTGGGGCTTGGCCTCATGATCGGCCTTGCCTATGGGATCGGGCTGATCGGCCAAGGACTAACGCCCTTGCCGCCGGATAACTTTGGTCAGGCGTCGCTCAATCTCCTCAGTCCTTTCCTTCCCCAGCGAAGCGGCATTTTTCCGGGGCAAGGCATTCTGGATGCCACGGGCTTGCAGTACGAAGGGTTTGCCTATCTTGGCGCGGGAAGCCTTGGGCTGCTGCTGGCGGCGGTGCTCGTGGCGCGGCGGCCCTACCGCTGGCCGCGCCGGGCCACCTTAGGCTTGCCCGCCCTTCTGGCACTATTCTTGATCTATGCCGTATCGAATAAAGTATATGTCGGAAATTATCTTATTTTCAGCATCGATCTTCCGCCGGAATGGCTGCAGATCGTCGCGCAGTTCCGCAACTCGGGGCGTTTTTTCTGGCCGGTCGGCTATGCGCTGGTTGGGTATTCCCTGTTCATTGTAAATAAACGCCTCCGCCCTGTGCCGAAATACGGCCTGCTTTTGACGCTTCTGGCGCTGCAAATCATTGACGCAGGCCCAATGCTCAAAACCGCGCGGCACGAGATGGGCGACCGGCGCACACCCCTGATCGATGCAGCGACCTGGGAGCGCCATTTCGCCCACAGCGAGCGGCTGATTATCGCCCCGCCCTTCGGGTGTGCACCAATCGAAGATTGGCCGGTGATCGTCGATCTGCAAAATCTTGCCGCGCAAAACCACATCCCGATCAATAGCCTCTATGCAGCGCGGGCGCTGAAAACCTGCGAGGAGGGGCGCGACGCCACGCTCGCCGGCCCCCCGGTTGCGGGAACGACCTATGCCCTCATCGGCGCGCAAACCGGCCCGGCGATCCGCGCGGCGCTGCCCTGCGCGCCGCTGCGCGTTCCCCGCCAAACGCATAAGCTCTGGCTTCCCCAGTCCGCCTCGGGCGAAACCGAAGTCTCCATCTGCCGCGCGGGCCCGCCGTGATCGGAATGGCGCGGGCCGCCCAACTTCGGTAAACCTAAGTGCTATGCTGGAAACCGATCTCGCCCGCAAGCTGCTCGACTTCTACCTCGCCCTTGGGGTTGATGAGGCTATGGGCGATGAGCCCCTGGACCGCCGCCGGGCCGAACCGCCGCCGCTGGCCGTTCGACCGCCGGAAAGCCGCCCTGTGCGTTCAAACCCAGAGCCGCTCAGTGCGCCGCGCGCCGCTGCCCCCCCGCTCGATCTCGCCGCCCTGTCGCCCGACCGGGGGCTAGCCGATGCGCGCAGCCTGGCCGCCGGGTGCACATCGATTGCCGCGCTGGAGGCCGCCATTCGCAGCTTCGATGGGTGCGCGCTGAAGCAAACCGCCATGTCCACCGTCGTCTACGATGGTGCCATCGATGCGCCCTTGTTGGTGATCGGCGAAGCGCCGGGCGGCGAGGAGGATCGCTTAGGAAAACCCTTCGTCGGGCCTGCCGGGCAGATGCTCGATAAGATGCTGGCCGCGATCGGGCTCGACCGCAGCCGAGTGTGCATAACAAACATGGTGTTCTGGCGTCCTCCGGGAAATCGCAAGCCGACCGATGCCGAGTTGGCCTTATGTCTTCCGTTCGTCGAACGCTTCCTTTTTCTGATGAATCCTAAGGTTGTCCTGCTCGCGGGTGGCACGCCTGCTCAGACTCTTTTAGGGCGGACGGACGGTATTACAAAGCTGCGTGGACGTTGGTTTGATTGGACTGATTCACGCGGCGCAACAATACCTATGCTGCCCTCTTATCATCCTTCGTATTTACTGCGCTCGCCTGGACAAAAGCGCGATGCGTGGCGGGATTTTCTAATACTCGCGGATAGACTAGAGACCCTTATACAGTCGTAAAAAAGCCATAAATTCTAGCCGGTTGGCATGTTTGTGTGACACTGTGCCCACACCTGTTGCGGATTTTCCTACTTGTCACGAAACTGTCGCCGCTCTATCTACAGCAGGCAATGACCAACACTCGTACGACTCAAGGGGGCTTCGGCGCCCGTGGGCGGGGCTTTTTGCTTTTCGCAACCTCGCTTTCGGTTCCCGTCCTCCTTCTCGGCCCGCTGCTGGCCTTTTCCCGACCCACTTTGGGCGCGGCGCCGGTCGCGCTGCCCGATGAGGTCGCGGTCTACACGCCGGGTCCCACTGTCCCCACGGACGAAACCTCTCAAACCCTCCCCGATGTGCTGCGCGATGGCGACGTTGTGCTGTATCGGAAGATTCTTGAAGCCCATGACGCCGCCGATTGGGCCACCGCCGACAAGCTGATCGGCGCTTTGACTGATCGGCAACTCGTCGGCCATATCCTCGCGCACCGCTATCTACAAACGCCCTATAAGGCGAGTTATGAGGAACTGCGGCGCTGGCTTTTGTCCTTCATGGACCAAACCGAAGCGCCGCGCCTCTATGCCATCGCGCAAAACCGCAAGCCGAAAACCGGCGCGCCTGCCCTGCCGAAGCTGAAGCAAAACGCCAGCTTCGCGCGGTCGGGCGACGAGGATATAAGCTGGCGCGACAAGCCCTATAACTCGGCCAACCCCGGCAAAGGTTGGCCCGCGCTGAGCGCTAAGCTGAAGCGGGTGAATAGTGCCGATAAGGCGCGCGACGCCTTGGCATTGGTGACGGCGGCTGAAGACACCGTCGATCCGGTTCTGCTCGATCAAGCCCGCGCCCGGTTGGCGCAGCTTCTGTTCCTCGCGGGACAGGATGGCGCGGCCCTCGCCGCCGCCACGACCGCCGCCCGCTCCGCCGAAAAAGTGCCCGATGGTGCCTGGACCGGCGGGCTTGCCGCCTGGCGATTGGGGAAGAAGGGCGAGGCGCTTGGCCTGTTTGCACAAGTGTGGGATTCGCCCGCAGCTTCCGAATGGACCCGCGCCGGGGCCGCTTTCTGGGCCTATCGGTCGGCAAAAGCCACCGGCAAAACCGTCGAAGCCCAGCAGTGGCTGACCCGCGCGGCGGACGCCCCCTATAGCTATTACGGTCTCATCGCCCGCCGCACCTTGCAGTGGGATATTTCGCTGGATTGGGAACTGCCCAGCCTCACGGCGCGCGATCTCATTAGCCTCAAGCGTTTTCCAGGCGTCACCCGCGCCCTCGCACTGACGCAAATCGGCCTGAAGCCCCGCGCCGAAGCCGAATTGCGCGCCGCCCTGCCGCGACTGCCCGCCGAACTGTATCTGCCGATGCTGACTTTGGCCGAGCGCGGCGGCAGCCCCGGCCTTGCCATGAGCCTTGCCGGATCGGTGTTGCGGGCCAAGGGCGAGCGTTACGACGCCGGGCTGTATCCGGTCCCCCATTGGACGCCGCGCCAGGGCTTTGCTGTTAACCCGGCGCTGCTCTATGCCATCGCCCGGCACGAATCGCACTTCACCGTCGCGGCGAAGAACCCCTCGGGCGCACAAGGGCTGCTGCAAATCATGCCGGGAACCGCCACCGCCATGGCGCGCAAAGGCGGAACGCCCGACGACGCGCAGGAGCTTTCCGACCCGACGGTGAATATGACCCTCGGCCAGCGCCTCGCCTCCACCCTGCTGCGGCACGATCTGGTGAAGGGTGATCTGTTGCGCTTTGCCGTCGGCTATAGCGCCGGGATCGGCCAACTCGATAAGATGCTGAAGGGCGACGAGACGACCAAAGGCGCGCTCACCGCCGCCCAGCGCGACCCGCTGCTGTTCGTCGAAAGCATCCCTTTCGCCGAAAGCCGCAATTTCGGCAAACGCCTGCTCGCCAACTATTGGATCTACCAAAAGCGCCTGGGCCAGCCGACCGATAGCCTAACCGCGCTTGCGGGCGGGAAAATCCCGACCTATCGTCCGGGGCAATATGCGCCGGTGGATGTGGCGGCGCGCTAACCTGTTCCCCGGTTGGAGACCTAAACATGAGCAAGATCGACGAAACCCGCGCCTTCCGCCCGGTCAATATCGCCCTGCTCACCGTCTCCGACCGGCGCAGCTTGGCCGAAGATACCTCCGGCGATCTGCTGCAAGAACGCCTCACCAGCGCCGGGCATGTGTTAGCGGCGCGGGCGCTGCTGAAAGACGATCTGGCTGCCATCATCGCGCAACTGAACGCCTGGATCGACGATCCTGAAGTCGATTGCGTTATCACCACGGGCGGCACCGGGCTAACCGGACGCGACGTGATGCCGGAAGCCTTCAAGGCCGTGGTGGAAAAGGAAATCCCCGGCTTTGGCGAGCTTTTCCGCTGGATCAGCTTCCAGAAGATCGGCACCTCAACGATCCAAAGCCGTGCCACCGGGGGCCTTGCGCGCGGCACCTACCTTTTTGCGCTCCCCGGCTCCACCAGCGCTTGCCGCGACGGCTGGGACGAAATCCTGCGCTGGCAATTGGATGCACGGCATAAGCCCTGCAATCTCGTTGAACTCATGCCGCGCCTGCGGGAGCATGAGGCGGTTTAACGCGCCCCATCGTCCCCGCGCCTCCACCCTTACGCGACAGAAGTGAAATTAGCCCCGACGAGCGTCGAAAGCATGGCACTGGTCGAATTACCGATGATCCCGATTTCCGTGCCGGTTCCAGTGCCCGCACTGATATCCGTATCGTGCGTAATGTGAATCTTAGTATCGACCGAACTATACCAGAGCACAATCGCACTTCCGGAATTGTCTGTAATGGCACCCGCCGTCGCGTTCAACTCGGTCTGAGCGGCAGCGTAAGAAGCAAAGCCGGTGGTATTCAGCAGGATGACCACATCGACATCGCCCGCCGCTGCCGTATTCGCCAAGCTGGACACCCGCAAAAACCCTCGCCCGTTCAGTTTTGCTGTGATTCACTGATGGGGTCCCTCGCTCGGAGCCTACCGATGGAACCTCAATCGCTTTTCAGCCTGAACGATCACCTTAAAGCCTT
>NZ_JBILQX010000001.1:0-106738 GCF_044372965.1 Elstera sp.
TCCAGCGTCGGGCGCACGACCAGCGGCCCGTGCTTCATGAACATCCATTTCATCGCCTTAATCGGCACACCCGGCCCGGCCCAGGGCGACGAATAGCCCGGCGACACTTCCCCCGCATTGGCAAAGCTGGTTTCCTGCGCGGGCGAGGGCTGCCGGTCGATCACCGTCACCTCATGCCCGGCCTTATTGAGATAATAGGCGGTCGTAACCCCGATAACCCCACTGCCCAGCACGAGAACGCGCATCGCCTAACCCCTTTATTTTTATGGACTGCAAAGATTAAGTATAAGCGTAGAAGTGCGCGATGTATTTGCGTTCTATCGAATTTTCTTCGAAAATTATGGCTTACATGCAGGAAAATTCGAATCCGATGGCCGATTCTACGACTCTTGACGAGATTGACCGCAAGCTGTTGCGCGCCCTGCGCAATGATGGGCGGATGAGCAATGCCGATCTTGCGACAAGCGTCGGCCTTTCCGCTTCGGCCTGCCTGCGCCGCGTGCGGCTGCTGGAGCATCGCGGCATTATTCGCGGCTATACCGCCCTCATCGACGCGCCCCAAGACCAGCCGCCGACCGTGGCAATCATTCAGATCACTCTGGAGCGCCAAACCGAAGATCACCTGGGGCGCTTTGAGGCCGAAATCCGCAAATGCCCGGAGGTCACGGCCTGCTACCTGATGACCGGCGTCGCCGATTATCTCGTGCTCGCCGAAACGCGCACGGTGGCCGACTATGAGCGGCTGCATAAGGAAGTTCTGTCGCGCCTACCCGGTGTTGCCCGCATTCAATCGAGCTTCGCCATGCGCCGGGTGACGGATTTCAGACCGGACGGGGTTTAGGGCACCAGCCGCGTCACCGATCGCAGCCAATCGGCATAGGCCTGCTCGGTCATGCTTCCTGAAGCAAGGGCGAGCATGGTTTTGATACAGGTTTCGTCATCGGCCGAAAGACTGACCTTATTTAAAATCAGGAATAATTCGCAAACAACGAAAGCGGTGCGTTTATTGCCGTCCAGAAAAGGATGATTCCGGGCAATCCCAAAGGCATAGGCGGCAGCAAGGTCGCACAGATCAGGATCGCCGAAGCTGAAAAGTTGGCGTGGGCGCGCCAACGCCGATTCGAGCAGCCCCGCATCCCGAACACCGGCAAGGCCGCCGTGCTCGTCGATCTGTTCTTGATGAATGGTCTCAACGAGGCTCGGCAGAACCCATTCAGGCTCCATCATTGCGCCAGCACGCGCAAAACGTCGCGGCGGCGCTGCATGATCTCGCGGGCAGCTTCCAACTGGCGCTGATGCCGGACATCAGGGGACGAAGGCGCAATCTCATTCGGAGCCTCCGACACATAAACCGTGCCGCCCTCCCCCAAACCCAAAGCGTCCAGCGCCTCCTTGGGGAGGATAACGCCGATCTCGTCGCCGATCCGCTGAAGCTTGAGCGCAACCATCGTGTCATTCCTTCACTTAACTGCGAGGGAAGTTTAGCAGAGGCCGATGGATCGGCGCAAAAAAAACGGGGGCCGCGCAGGCCCCCGTGATTTTGTTGATACTAGGTCCGCAGGCCGTAATCGAGCATGCCAATCCAGAACCGTTCCAGGCGGCGGAAGGTATTGGCAGCGCTCGTCAACTCAGCATCGGTCGCAACTTCGCCCAGGGCGGAAATTTGCCGATCGAACATCCGGTCCATCATCTGGCAGAGTTCCAGACCCTTGGCCGAGAGCTTCACCCGGATCGACCGGCGGTCGTGGGTGGAACGTTCCTGCATCAGGTAGCCGTTCTCCACCATCTTGCGAACGTTGTAGGACACGTTTGAGCCGAGGTAATAGCCTCGGTTGGTGAGTTCACCGACGGTCAGATCGTCACTGCCGATATTGAACAGGATAAAGGCCTGAACGTTGTTGATATCCTCGATGCCGAGGCGATCAAGCTCGCTCTTGACCAGTTCCAGAAACTGACGATGCAGACGCTCGGTGAGCCGGATTGCCTCAAGATATGCGGCCTTCACGTTTTTCTCCTTGGGCGCGGCCTTCCTGTCCCCCTGAAGGTCGCGCCAGCGTTTTAGGGAAATATGTTAGTCCCTTGATACCGCCTTCACGCGCCTTTGGCTAGCATCTGAATAATCCCAGAGAAATCCTTGCCGCCGTCGCCTTGCGCGCAATAGTCGCGATAGAGCTGGGCTGCGAGATGCCCCAAGGGGGTTGCCGCGCCGACCGACTCGGCCGCTTTTTCGGCAAGATCCAAATCTTTCAACATCATAGCAGCGGCAAAGCCAGGAGCATAACCCCGGTTGGCGGGGGCCGTCGGCACCGGGCCGGGGGCCGGGCAGTAAGATGTCATCGCCCAACATTGCCCAGAGGACTTCGAACTAATATCGAACAATGTTTGCGCGTCCAGCCCCAGTTTTTCGGCCATCGCGAAAGCTTCAGACACAGCAATCATGCTGATGCCCAAAACCATATTGTTACAAATCTTCGCCGCTTGACCATTGCCCGCCCCGCCTGCGTGGACAATCGTCTTGCCCATGGCTTCCAAAATCGGCTTTGCTGCGCTGAAAGCGCTTTCAGGACCGCCGACCATAAACGTCAGTGTGCCCGCTTCGGCCCCAGCGGTACCGCCTGAAACCGGCGCATCGACGAAGCGAAGGCCGCGTTTAGCCGCCTCGTTGCCCACATCGCGCGCAGAAGCCACGTCGATGGTGGAGCAGTCGATACAGAGGCCACCCGCCGGAAGCCGGTCGAACACCCCGCCCGCGCCGGTATAAACCTCGCGCACCTGCAGCCCAGCCGGGAGCATCGAGACGGCAATCTCCGCCCCATCAACGGCCTCCCCCGGCGTTGCCGCGGCAACCGCGCCCACGGCGACCAGGGCCGCCACCGCCGCCGGGTTCAAATCGAATACGCGCAAAACATGCCCGGCTTTCACCAGATTGAGCGCCATCGGACGCCCCATATTGCCCAAACCGATAAAGGCGATTGTCGCCATGATGTTTCCCCCCGAGGATATTTTTTTTGGGTTAGGCGGTTAAGGCCACGTTCGCACTCAAATCCAACTCGCGGCCCGGCAGGGGCGCAAAGAAGCTTTCCACCACCGTCGGCGTCACCTCGGCCAGCGTCGCGGGCGACCATCTCGGCGATTGGTCTTTATCGATCAGCAGCGCCCGGATGCCTTCGCGGAAATCCGGCCCCGCCATGCAGTGCTGGCTCAGGCGGTATTCCCGAACAAAGACAGCGGCAATATCGAGCCCCTTCCCGCCGCGCAACTGCTCCAGCGTAATCTTCAGGCTGGTTGGCGATTTATGGCGCAAGGTCTCGGCCTGAGCCTTGGCCCAATCGCTCCCGTCAGCCTCAAGCGCGGCCAGAATAGTTTCGACCGAGTCGCCCGCAAACAAACGATCAATCAACGCCTGCTGGGCTAGCAACGCGCTCTTCCCGCGCTGTCGATCGAACCGGGCGATCACCGCTTCAGCCTCTGCGTCCGTCGCAGGTGCAGCCTCGATCAAGGCGGAGCGTAAGGCGGGAAGATCGGCGTCTTTGACGTGATGGGTGGCAAAGCCAATCGCGCAGGCATCCGCCGCGCCCAAGCGCGCGCCGGTGAGGCCGAGATAGAGGCCGATCTCCCCCGGCATCTGATTCAGCACCCAGGTTCCGCCAACGTCGGGGAAAAGACCAATCCCGGTTTCCGGCATGGCGAACAGCAAGCTATCGGCCACCACCCGCAGCGGCCCGTGCGCCGACAGCCCGACGCCGCCGCCCATGCACACGCCGTGGATCAAGGCGATGATCGGCTTCGGGTAGGTGTGCAGCAAATGGTTCAGCGTATATTCCTCGCGGAAGAACGCATCCGCCGCCGCCATATCGCCACCGCTGACGGCTTGGGCCACCGCGCGCACGTCGCCGCCCGCGCAAAAGGCCCGCTCCCCCGCGCCTTGCAGAATCACACTACAAATAGCGGGATCGGTGGCCGCCGAGCGCAGAACCGGGGCCATCGCCCGGATCATCTCCAGCGACAGCGCATTCAAGGCTTTGGGGCGGTTCAGCGTGATCGTCAGCACGCCGTTCGTGGTGTCGAACAGCACGCTTTCTTGCGATACAGCCTCAGACATTGCGGCCCTCTTGGAGTTGCTTGCGGGCGATGATGACGCGCATCACCTCGTTGGTGCCTTCGAGAATCTGGTGAACGCGCAAATCGCGCACGATACGCTCCACCCCATATTCCTGGATATAGCCATAGCCGCCGTGGAGTTGCAGCGCCTGATTGGCCACCTCGAACCCGGCATCGGTGGCAAAACGTTTCGCCATGGCGCAATGCATCGTTGTATCGGGGTCGCCCGCATCCAAGGATCGCGCCGCCCGGTGGACCAGGAGGCGGGCGGCCTCAAGCTCGGTCGCCATATCGGCAATGCGGAACTGGAGCGCTTGAAAGGCGGAAAGCTCTTTGCCGAACTGCTTGCGCACCCCCATGTGCGCTTTTGCCGCATCCAGGGCCGCGCGCGCGCCACCGAGCGAGCAGGAGGCGATATTGATGCGTCCGCCGTCGAGCCCCTTCATGGCAAACTTGAAGCCCTCGCCCTCTTCGCCCAGGCGATTGGCGACCGGCACGCGGCAATCTTCAAAAGTGACAACGGCGGTCGGCTGGCTGTTCCAGCCCATTTTCTTCTCAGGCTTGCCGAAGCTAAGGCCCGGCGTGCCCTTTTCGATCAAGAGCGTGGAAATTCCGCCCGGCCCCTCGCCGCCCGTGCGGACCATCACCGCATAGACTTCCGACACGCCCGCGCCGGAGATAAAAGCCTTCGAGCCATTGACCACATAATGATCGCCGTCGCGCACCGCCCGCGTCCGCAAAGCGGCGGCATCCGAGCCGGAGCCGGGTTCGGTAAGGCAGTAGCTCGCCAGCTTTTCCATCGTTAGCAAGGACGGCAAAAAGCGCGCGCGCTGATCGTCGTTGCCAAAGGTATCGATCATCCACGCCACCATATTGTGGATGGAGAGATAGGCCGCCGACGACACGCACCCCGCCGAGAGTTCTTCGAAAATCAGCGACGCATCGAGCCGCGTAAGGCCCGAGCCGCCCGATTCCTCCCGCACATAAATTCCGGCCATGCCGAGGGCCGCCGCCGCCCGGAAGGTCTCGACGGGGAAAATATGCTCCTCGTCCCATTTGGCGGCAAAGGGGGCGAGATGTTCAGCAGCAAAATCGCGCGCCATGCTTTGAAAGGCACGCTGATCTTCGGTCAAATCGTGGGTCATGCGCTTGTTCCTCCCGTTTTTCTCGATCATAAGGAACGGGCCTTGGCTGTCAATCTGGCCTATTGACGTGCGGGAAACTTTAGCAGCCGCGAAGGATCGGAAAACTCCGATAAACAGTTTCCGCGCACGTAAAGATAAAGGAATCGCTATGTCGCGTCCGTCCGTGATCCCGCCCACCGGCTTTCCCTTTACCCGCCCGCGCCGCACGCGCATGGCGGGTTGGTCGCGCCGCTTGGTGCAGGAGAACCGCCTGAGCGCCGCCGATCTGATCTGGCCGGTGTTCGTCATCGACGGCGAAAATGAAGCCCGCCCGATTTCCGGCCTGCCGGGCGTATCGCGCCTGACCATCGATCTGCTGATCGAACAGGCGAAGCGCGCCGTGGCTTTGGGCATTCCGGCGATTGCCCTGTTCCCGGCGGTTGAGCCCAAGAGCAAATCGGATGAAGCCGAGGAAGCCTGGAACCCGGACGGGCTGATGCAGCGCGCCATCCGTGCCGTGAAAGCCGCCGTGCCCGACATTGGCCTGATCGGCGATGTGGCGCTCGACCCCTATACCCTGCACGGGCACGACGGTATCGTTGTCGGCGACCGGGTGGATAATGACGAAAGCGTCGCCGCCCTGGTGAAAATGGCCCTCGCCCAGGCCGAAGCCGGGATCGACGTTATCGCCCCCTCCGATATGATGGACGGGCGCATCGGCGCAATCCGCGAGGCGTTGGAAGAAAACGGCTACACGGAGACGCTGATTCTCTCCTACGCCGCGAAATACGCCTCGGGTTTCTATGGGCCGTTTCGGGACGCTTTGGGCGTGACGGGGGCCTCCTACGGGCCGCAGGGCAAAGCCACCTATCAAATGGACCCGGCCAATAGCGATGAAGCCTTGCAGGAGGTCGCCATCGATCTGTCGGAAGGGGCGGATTGGGTGATGGTGAAGCCCGGCATGCCGTATTTGGACGTGCTCTACCGGGTGAAGGAGACCTTCGCCGTGCCGACCTTCGCCTATCACGTGTCGGGCGAATACGCGATGTGGAAGGCGGGCGTTGCCGCCGGGTACATCGACGGCAACCGCACGCTGCTGGAAACGCTCATCGGCTTCAAGCGCGCCGGGGCGGATGGGATTTTAACCTATGCCGCGCTTGAAGCTGCTGAACTGTTGCGCAGTTAAGACGCTCAGCATTCGGCGGCTCTAGCGCCGCCGAATGCCTTCCGCATAGATCGTGCAGACGTCGCCCGCATTTTCCCGGCAGACGGTCAGCGCGGCATGGAGCGGGTTTTGCCCATAGCGTTTGGTCGTCGTGCACCCGAGTGGGCTGCATACGGACAGCGTCACATCGAACTCATCGGCCCGATCCAACCACGCATAGGCATAGGTCTGCCCCTTAAGATCGGTGGCGAAATAGCCGCCGTCGAAAGCGTGCGTTTCATAGGCGGCAAAGCCACTTTGCGCGCGCGACGACAAGCTCGCCGGGGCCGCCGGCATCTCGGCGCAGCCTGCCAATCCGAGAACCGTTGCGGCAAGTGCCGCCCGAACCCATAAACCCATGATCGCCCCCTATTCCGTTTTCAGCAACCAATCGCGGATCGGTTGGATTTGCTCGGGCTGCAGCAGCGACGGCGCGTGACCGCAATCGCCAAACTCGACAAGATCGACCCCGCCGCGTGCAACCATCCCTAGGGCGGTTGCCTTCAGGAGCAAACCTGAGAGCCCACCCCGCAACAGTAACACCGGCTGCTTCACTTGGTTCCACAGCGGCCAAAGATTAATATCGCCGACGGGAGCCTTGTCGAAACTTGCATAGATGTTCGGATCGAACCGCAATCGGTAGCTGCCATCGGGCTGCAAGCGCGTCGACGCCTCGGTGAGCAGTGCCCAATCCGCGTCCGAAATCGGGCCGAAATCGGCATAACGCTGGCGTAAACTCACTTCAGCGTCAGCAAGCGAGGCGAAAACCGGGTTGCGCTCGGCCTCGACGATGGATTTCAGCGCTTCCTTCGGCAAAAACCCGCCGACATCGTTCAAAATCAACCGCCGAATGCGCTGCGGTTGCACGGAATTAAGCCCGATACCGATGAGACCGCCCATAGATGTGCCGAGCCAGTCGACTTGCGGCAGCCCCAATTTGTCCAGCAGCGTCATGCACTGCCAAATATAGGTGGGGTAATCATAGCCCGCCGGATCGGGGAGCCAGTCGGACTCGCCGCGCCCGACGATATCGACGGCGATAACTCGGTAGCGGTCGGCCATCGCCGCCGCGACCTTATCGAAATCCTGGGCATTCCGGGTGAGCCCATGCACGCAAAACAGCGTGCGCGGCGCATCGGCAGGGCCACTCTCTCGAACGGCAAGGGAGATCCCTGGGCTAACTTCAATCCGCGACACTTTCATACCCAGCCCCATGCTTAATTTCCGTCAATCGCCATTGCGTCATCTTCCACCACAACATAGGCATCCGGGAAGAAGCCATTGAAGCGGGTGGCGAGCGCATTGGAATAGGCCCCGATGCGGCCGAATTCAATCCAATCGCCTTCCTTCATATCGGCAGGCAGGCGGATCGAGACGGGCAGCACGTCGGTTGAGTCGCAGGTCGGGCCGTAAATCGTATACTCGACCATATCCTGACTAAACCCGCCGGTCAGCCGAATCGGGCGCACGGGAAAGCGCAGGCGTGCCGTGACGGTTTCGGACAGCGAGCCGTAAATCCCGTCGTTGATGTAAAGCTGATCGCCCTTGCGCAGGTGAATCTGCGTGACCAACGACATGCCATCGGCCACCAAGGCGCGGCCCGGCTCGCACATCAGCACGCAGTCGCGGCGCAGTTTGATTTCGCGCAATCCCGCTTCGATTTCGGCAAAAAACTCCGACAAGGGCGGCACTTGCGCGCCCTGGTAGGAGGTGGGGAAGCCGCCGCCAACGTCGAGATAAGCAATATCGACCTTGGCGGCATCCAGCACCTCGCCAACGATCTTCAAAGCGGTGCGAAAGGCGCGCGGATTGGCGCATTGGGAGCCGACGTGAAAGCCGATTCCCGCCCGGTAGCCCTCGGCCTTGATTTCCTGGAGCAGTTCCACCGCTTCCGCTGGTTTCGTGCCGAATTTTGCCGACAGATCATAGGCCGCGCCCGCCGAAGGGGTTGCGAGGCGCACGATGATTGCCAGCCCCTCTTCGCGGGCTTCGTCCAAAACCTTATGCAGCTCGTCGCGGGTATCGATGACGAAATGCTCGACGTTATACACCTCGTCGGCAATCCGAATGGCGCTACGGCTTTTAACCGGGTGCATGAAGTAACACTCAGCGTCACGGAATAATTCGCGCACCTGGGCGACTTCATTCAAGGACGCCGTATCGAAATGGCGAATGCCTTCTTCATACAACGCGCGCAGAATCAGCGGATGCGGGTTGCATTTAGTCGCGTACAACACGCGCCCATCGAACGCATCGAGAAAATCCCGCGCCGCGCGCTTCACCACATGGGGCCGCACGCAATAAACCGGATGGCCCGGCTTTAGCGCCGCGACCATCGCTTCCGCATTGGCATAGCGCGGCTGGGTGGGACGCATGCCCCCTTCACTCGGAGCCCGCTGACCTTCGACGCCCATAAAGCCCACCTTCCTGTTTACGTTGCGAGGCGGAGAGTGCGGTAAAAACCCGGCCCCCGCAACGCATCATGATTCTGTCATGGAAACGAGGGAGAGGAGCAGAGGCGCAGCCTCTGCACTCCGCTCAAGGGGCTTGCCCCTTGAGAATCCCATTTTGATTCTTAACTTACTGGAAAATCGTAATTTTATTCTCATAAAGGAAATGGGATTGCCAAGGAGCAAGCTCCTTGGCCAGGGGTTTGGGGACAGCGTCCCCAAGCTTTTACGCCAAAGCCGCCAGCGCCTTCAGCACATCGGCCCCATGGCCCGGCACTTTCACCTTGCGCCAGATTTTCGCAATCTTGCCGTCGCGGTCGATGAGGAAGGTGGCGCGTTCGATGCCCATGTATTTCTTGCCGTACATGCTTTTTTCTACCCACACGCCATAGGCTTCGCAGGCAGCCCCTTCGGTATCGGCGGCAAGCATGAAGGGCAGTTCGTACTTCTTTTTGAACTTATCGTGGCTCGCCACACTGTCCTTCGACAGGCCGATGATGACGGCCTCAGCACCGGAAAAATCGGGCTGCATATCGCGGAACTGGCAGGCTTCGGCGGTGCAGCCGGAGGTATCGTCTTTCGGGTAGAAATAGAGCACCACCGGCTTGCCCTTCAGCGCGCTGAGGGTCACGGAGCCATTGCCATCGGTCGGCAGAGTGAAATCGGGGGCTTGGGTGCCAACATCGAGGCTCATGGTCGGGCGTCTCCTTCGGGGGGTGCGGGCCGCTGGGCGGGCGCATCGATTAAGTCGGTAAACAGGCGCCGCACGCGCGTTGCGGCCTCACTCATCTCTTGCTCAAGGGCTGAAAAGTCAAGGACGCCCGCCGCATGAACCAACGCGCGGCGCATCCCTTCCGGGGCCGTCGCCGGATCGAATTTTCCCGTTCCCGCCAAGCGCAACAGCACTTGCAGCCTTTGCCACAGGCGGCAGGCGTGCAAAAGCACCTCCCCCGCCTCCGGCGTCACCGCGCCCTGGTCGATAAGCCATTGCAGGGCGGTGAGCGTATTGCCCAGATCGTCGGGCAGGGCCTTCGCCCCCGGCGCGACGGTGGAGAGAATAAGCCCTTGGGCGATAAACTCGATATCGACCAAGCCGCCCGGCCGGTCCTTCACATCGAAGGGGCCGCTACCGGGGCGCTCCTTGGCGATGCGGGCGCGCATATCGGCCACATCGGCGAGGATAAGCCCCTTATCGCGCGGGCGGGTGAGAGTTTCCATCCGCACCGCTTGAACTGCGGCACAGAGGCGCGCATCGCCCGCCACCGTGCGGGCGCGGATTAGGGCCATATGTTCCCACGTCCAGGCGTCGTCGGTCTGATAGGTGGTGAAACTATCGAGGCTACAGGCCACCGGCCCCTTATTGCCACTGGGGCGCAGGCGCATATCGACCTGATAGAGTTCGCCTGCCGCCGTTAACACGGTCAGCGCCGCAATCAACCGCTGGCCCAAGCGCTGGAAGTAAAGCGATGGAGGCAGCGGCTTGCCCCCATCGGACTGTTCCACCGTTTCGGGCATGCGGTAAATGAACACAAGATCAAGGTCGGACGTTGGGGTTAGCTCCCGCGCGCCAAGCTTGCCCAGCCCTAGAACGCAGAATTCCCCCCCCGGCACCTGTCCATGGGTTTGCGCGAACTCCCGATGCACCTGCGGCAGCAGCGCCGCGATAACACTATCCGCCACCGCCGACAGGGCGCGCGCCGCCGCCTCCGGAGTGATCTCCCCGCGCAGCAGGGCAACGCCGATCTGAAAGCGCCTGTCGCCGGTCCAGCGCCGGACGCTGTCGAGCACATCCTCGAAGCCTTGCGTTTGCGCAAGGTCGCGCGCGAGATCTTCCGCCAAATCGGCTTCGATCATCACCGGCAGATCGGCGGAAATCCGCCGCGCATCGTGAATCAGCCCATCGAGCAGGCGCGAGTGCCGCGCGAGATGCTCAGCCAACCCTGGGGCCGAGCCCATGATTTCCGCCACCAGATCGAGCACGCCGGGGTTCTGATGAAACAGCGAGAGAATTTGCACGCCAGCGGGAAGATTGGTCAAAAACCGATCAAAACGCCCGAAGGTCGCCATCGGATCGGGCATTTGGGCGAGGGCCTGCAGCAGTGTCGGCATCAACTCGGTCAGAAGTTCGCGCGCTCGCGCCGACCGGGTGGCGCGGATGCGGCCATGGTGCCAGCCGCGCACGGTTTCAGACAAGGACGAGGCGTCGGCAAACCCCATGCCCTGCAAGGTCGTGATTGTCTCGGGATCGTCGTCCGCGCCGGTAAAGACCAGATTGCCCGGACCCGAAAGCGGCGGCGATTCTTCGAACAGATCGCCGTAATGGCTGCGCACCTGCCCCAAGGTTTCCGCCACCGCCACCGCGAAAGCCTGCGCCGAAGCGAAACCGCTGAAGGCCGCGAGCGCGGCAAAAGCCTCGGGATCGGTGGGAAGCTTATGGGTTTGCTGATCCTCAACCATCTGCACCCGATGTTCCCAGGTGCGGAGTTTTTCATAGGCATCGGCCAGCGCGTCGGCGATAGGCCGCTGCACCCGCCCGGCCCTGACAAGCGCTTCCAACACCTCCAGCGTCGGGCGCAGGCGCAGGGAGGGGTCGCGCCCCCCCCAGATCAATTGCTGGGTTTGAACGAAAAACTCGATTTCGCGGATGCCGCCGCGCCCCAACTTCAGATCGTGCCCTAAAATCGCTTCGGTGCCGCCCTTATGGGCGTTGATCTGGCGTTTGATGCTGTGAATATCGTTGATCGCCGCAAAATCCAGGTGCCGCCGCCAAATGAAGGGGCGCAGATTGCGCTGAAACAGCGCTGCCGCGTCCACATCGCCCGCCACCAGCCGGGCTTTGATCATCGCCGCCCGTTCCCAGTTTTGGCCGACGGTCTCGTAATAGGTTTCCGCCGCGAGCACCGACAGCGCCGCCGGGGTGGACGCCGGATCGGGCCGCAGACGCAGATCGACACGGAAAACGTAGCCGTCACCCGTGCGCTCCTGGATAAGCTTCACCAAATCTTGCGCAAAGCGCACATAGGTTTCGCGCAACGTATCGCGCAGGGCGACCACACCGGGCGAAACGCGGTCGGGGTCGTAGAGCAAAATCAGATCAACATCAGAGGAATAATTCAGTTCGCGCGCGCCGAGCTTGCCCATGCCGAGGATGATGAGGCCCCGGCGGCTGTCGGCGACCAGAGCGGGGGTGAGCACTTCGCCCTTCTGAACCCGCTTCACCGCCAGGGCATGCCCCGCCGCGACTGATAAGCAGCGGTCAGCGAATTCCGACAGGGCTCCCGTCACGCGCAGCAGCGGCCAAGTGCCGCACAGATCGGCCACGGCAATCGTCAGCGCCGCCCGGCGTTTGGCGTGGCGCAGGCGGCGCATGAGATCGGGGGATTGCGCCACCGCCGCCAGTTCATCATTAATGGGCGTAAGCAGTTCGGCGAAGGTGGCGTCCGGCCCCTGGGTCAAAAGCGCTACAAAAAAGGCCGGTTCGGCAAGAATGGCCTCGGTTAAAAACGGGCTGTTTCCAAAAATGGCCGCAATCAAGGGGGAACCTTGCGGATGTTCAAGCATTTCCCGTATAGCAGCAACGCACTCCGCACCGGCGGCTTCCGCGCGGTCCAGCAACCTTTCGATGGCGACCGCCACGCGATCCGGTCGGCCGGGGCGCGGTAGCCCATCGAGTGTCGCCAGGAATGGAAACTGAAACGCCATCGACCGATCCTTCTTCCGCAGGGCCTGACCTCAAGCGATCAGGCACGGCTACCCCCCGTTCGGTAATCCCCGGAAAGAAGCGGGTCAAGCGGCGACGTATGTTGGACGGATTTACCCGGCACGGGGTGCGCTCGCTGCTGGCTCTGCTGTTCTTGGCTATTGGCGTGCTGGGCTACGGGGCTTTTCGGCTGGCGCAGGGCCCCGTCCCGCTCGATTTTGCCTTAGAGCCGCTTGAAAAAGCCCTTTCCGCCGTCTCGGGCCAGACGATCCGCATGCGCCAAGCCGCCCTATCGTGGGACGCCAGCAGCGGCGATCTGGGGCTCGATTTGCGCGGGGTCAGCGTTAGCACGTTGGACGGTAGCCGTCTTCTGACCCTGCCGACCGCATGGCTGGAGTTTAGCGGCCCCGAACTGCTGCGCGGGCGTTTCCAGCCCACCGTTTTGCGCCTGACCGGGTTGATCCTGCGCGGACGGCGCGCCGAAAACGGCAGCTTCGCCCTCGGGATTCAGGCGGACGGCGACGCCGCCCCCCCAACCCCCGAGACGGCGACTGACGCGAGCAACACGCGCTCGCCCGCCCAGTGGCTGACCGAGGTGTTTCAACTCGGCAAACCGAATGGGCTGCGGCAGGTACGCTTGCGCGATACCCGCGTGGTTTTGGTGGACGAGCGGATGAACACCGAATGGCGGGTGAATGATCTATCTGCGACCCTGCAAGCCGATCCGGCGGGTAATCCTCTCGGCGGGATGGACGGCACGCTAATTCTGCCCGGCCAGGAAACCCGCGTCACCCTTAGCGGGAAGCTCACGCTCGGCGACTGGCAAAACCAGGACGATGACGTTTGGACGGTCGGCATCGATATTGCCAATTTGATGCCGTCGGCTATTGCCGCCCGCCTCCCCGGTTTCGCCGACGCAAGCGGGCTGATCCTGCCGACCCATGCAACCGCTCAGGCGGTACTGGATAGCAGCGGATACCCGCAAACCCTAACGGCGCAGCTAAAATTTGGTGCCGGGCGTATCGTTCATAGCGAATTGCCCACCGGGGTTCTGGCTGTTGCCGGGGGAGAGGCGGGTTTAGCGCTGAAAGATAATCGTCTCGATATCCATATAAATCGCTTTATCGTTGGGAATGGCACGGGCCTAAGCGGTAAAATTGCGCTGAACAGGCTTCAGTTCCCCCTTCAACTCGAGGCGGTTTTAGCGGTCAAATCCGTTAGTTTGGCCGATCTGCCAACCCTGTGGCCCGTGACCGTCGCCCCGAATCCGCGCCGCTGGATCTTCGCCAATCTCACCAAAGGCGGTGTTTCGGAGGCAACGGCCACGCTGAGGGCTATTCTGCCGTCGCGCGATGGGGAGCCGGATATTCAAGAACTCACAGCATCGCTCAAGGCCACTAATATCGACGTAACCTACCTTGGGAAAGTGCCCCCGGTTGAAGGCGTTGGCGGCGCGCTGACCTATACCCATAGCGACGGTCGCCTAACCATGAGTTTGCAAGATGGGCGCGTGCGCGGCGGTCTCACCGTTCCCAGCGGCAATATCGCCATTACCGGGCTGAGAGCTAAAGATCAGCATATGGCGCTCACCATGGCGATCGAAGGGCCGGTTCCGGAGGCGCTGGGGTTGTTGGACCTGCCGCCACTGGGTTTTATGAAACGTTTCGGTATCGATCCAAAGCAGAGCCAAGGGACGACGCGGGTCAATTTGCAGATGGGCTTCCCGCTCCTGGATGCGCTGAAAGTGGAGCAGTTGGAGATTAGCGCCGAGGCGACGCTAACCGACGCTGCCCTGCGGAATGTGATCGAAGACATCTCCCTCTCCGAAGCCGCGCTGGTGTTGAAAATCACCCCCAAGGGGCTCAGCGGCAGCGGTAACGGTAAACTCAACGGCGTCGGGTTTCAGATCGGCTGGACCGAACCGTTTACCGATGCGGGGCGCAGCCTTACCCTAGCCGGAACGGTGGACGACGCCGGGCGCGCGGCGCTGAAACTGCCGGGCGCAGGATATGTGAGCGGCCCCATCGGCCTGGATCTCACGTATATTGAACCGAAACCGAAACAAGCCAAGGTTCAGGTCAAAGCCGACCTAACGCGGGCGCGGGTTGACGTGGTCGATCTTCTCTATGTCAAGCCCATCGGCGAGGGCGCGCAAGCGACGGCGGAACTAGCGATGGAGGATAACCGCCTCACCCAAATCCCGACCTTCGACTACCGCACGGCGACAGGGCGCAGCGCGGCGGGCAGCGTCCAGTTCGATAATCGCATGGATATCAGCCAAGCCGTCTTGCGGCGCGTGCAGATGCCGGGCACCGATCTTGCCGCCAGTTTTAAGCGCGGCCGCGAGGGTTGGATTGTTGATCTCGACGGGCGTTCGCTCGATCTAACCGCCCTGATGGCCGACCGGGCCAAGCAACCGCCTGGATCACAATCACCGCCGCTATCGCTCGCCCTGACGGCGAAACTCGATACGCTGGTGCTCGGCCCAAAACGCGAGGCCCAAAATGTCAAAGCAACCCTCCTGGTGGCGCGCGATGTGTGGCGCGACCTCGGTTTTTCGGCAAAAATTGGGAATGGTAACGTTTCCGCAATGATTTCGGGTGCCGATAAAGAACGGCACTTGACCCTTGAGGCGGCGGATGCCGGAGCCTTTCTCGCCTTTGCTGGGGTGATCGATACGGTCCGCGGCGGGGCCTTGAGCGTTACCGGCCAGCCGGATGCCGAAGGCTGGCGCGGCGACGCGAAGATGACGGCCTATCGCTTGCTGGAAGAGCCGGTTTTAGGCCGTATCCTCGCGATTGCCTCGATCACCGGCATTCCTGAACTGCTGCAAGGTGAGGGTATCGCCTTTGAGCGGGCAACGCTGAACTACCGGATTAGTCCGCAGAAAATCACCCTCGCCAACGGCCGCACCACGGGGCTTTCGGTGGGCTTGAAGCTCGATGGTGCGATCAACCGCACGACGGAAAAACTGGATTTATACGGAACCATCGTGCCGATGGCGGGGATCAACCGAGTGATCAGCGCGATTCCGCTGCTCGGCACGCTGCTAACGGGCGGCGACGGCGGCGGCATTTTTGCCTGGACCTTTACCGTCACCGGCCAAATGGCCGACCCGCAGGTGAGCGTCAACCCGCTATCCGGCTTCGCGCCAGGGATTTTGCGCTCGATTTTCGAAGGGAGCGGAAGTTCGAATTCGGAAGGGGACGGCACCCGTAAGCCACCGCCCCCCCCGTTTAATCCGAACGCAGGCGATCGTTAGCGGAACGCCGCCCGGCCCGGCCCGCCGCTGCCGGTCGCAGGTAGAGCCGCCATCGTATCTTTTACGTAACGATCCACGGCCGCCGTCACGGTGGGCAGTTGATCGGCAAAGAAATGCCCCGCCCCCGGTACGACCTGATAGTCGATCGTAATATCGCGCTGATTCGAGAGCTTATGGACGAGTTTCGCCACCGAGGGTTCCGGCACCACCTCGTCCGCATCGCCTTGAATCACCTGGCCCGATACAGGGCACGGGGCGAGGAAGGTGAAATCGAACATATTGGCGGGCGGCGCGACCGAGATGAAGCTGACCAGCTCCGGGCGGCGCATCAGCAACTGCATGCCGATCCACGCCCCGAAGGAGAAACCGGCCACCCAGCTTGCCGAGGCATTCGGGTTATAGGTTTGCAACCAATCAAGCGCCGACGCGGCATCGGACAATTCGCCCTCACCCCGGTCGAAGCTGCCTTGGCTGCGGCCAACTCCTCGAAAATTGAAGCGCAAGACCGAGAACCCGCGCTGCACGAAGGTCTGATACAGCGCATAGGTGATCTTATTATTCATCGTGCCGCCGCCGCGCGGGTCGGGATGCAGAACGACCGCGATGGGCGCGTTCGGCGTTTTGCCGTGATGATAGCGGCCTTCCAAGCGGCCTTCCGGCCCATTGATGATAACTTCGGGCATAGACTTCGGCACCTTCTTTCCAACCTACGGCCCCACCCCAGACGAGATGCTGGAGAAGGAGCGCCGTTTGCCGCATACTTGACCGCGCCAGTAGGGCTTTTTATATGCTACTGGACGATACCATGGGCAGCCGCGCCCCGGGCGGCCTTAGTGATAATGATGGGCACCATGCTCTTCAAGCAGTTCCGCGATGAGATTGACAGTATTCTCGCCCGCGACCCCGCCGCCCGCTCGCGGCTGGAGGTGATTTTGTGCTATCCGGGGCTGCACGCGGTGCTGTTTTACCGGGTGGCGCATAGCGCTTGGAAGCGCGGCTGGGTTACGCTTGCGCGCAGTTTATCGCAGATAGGGCGGATGCTGACCGGCATCGAAATCCATCCTGGGGCACAAATCGGCCAAAGATTTTTTATCGATCACGGTATGGGCGTCGTCATCGGTGAAACCGCAATCATCGGCGATGATGTTACCCTCTATCAGGGTGTTACCCTGGGCGGCACCTCTCTGCATGGTGGCAAACGGCACCCGACGTTGGAAGATAATGTTATCGTCGGCTCGGGCGCGCAGGTTCTCGGCGGCTTTACCGTCGGGCGCGGCGCGCGCGTGGGGGCTAATGCGGTGGTGGTAAAGGCCGTGCCAGCGGGAGCCACCGTTACCGGCATTCCGGCCAAGGTCGTTGGGGAAGCCAAGGTCGATTTCTGCGCCTATGGCCTCACCAACGAAGATTTGCCCGATCCGCTGGCGCGGGCGTTCAATAGCCTGCTGGATGAAGTGACGGCGCTGAAGGCGCGGGTAGCCGAACTTGAGGATAGCTCGCCGCTGCGCCCCGTCGGCACGCCTAAGCACGAGCCTACGGCACCGCTGCCTGCCGAGTGACCGATGAAGCTCAGCACTAAAGGCCGCTATGCCGTGATGGCCATGGTCGATCTCGCCCACACAAGCCGGGGCGCGCCGGTGGCCCTGGCCGAAATTGCCGAACGACAGGATATTTCGCTGTCCTACCTGGAGCAGCTTTTCGCCAAACTGCGCCGTCATGCGCTGGTGCGCAGCGTTCGCGGGCCGGGGGGCGGCTATCTGCTGGCGAAACCCGCCGCCGATACCTGGATTTCCGATATTATCCGCGCGGTCGATGAGCCGATTCGGGCTACCCGCTGCGCGCCGGGTTCGCCCCAAGGCTGTACGCTCAAGGGCGCGCGCTGCATGACCCATGATCTGTGGCAGGCGCTGGGCGAGCAAATCGGCGTGTTTCTCGCCTCGGTGTCGCTCGAAGACGTGTGCCAGCAGCGCATTCAAACCCATCAAGCCCCGCTTGCGGCTGAATGACGAAACCTTATGATCTATCTCGACTATAACGCCACCGCGCCGACGCGCCCGGAAGCGCTGGCGGCCTTGGTCGCTGCGGTGCAGGCGGGCGGCAACCCCTCCTCCGTCCATAGTCTCGGGCGGGCGGCGCGGCGGCGGGTGGAAGAAGCCCGGCGGTCGGTCGCCGATCTGGTCGCGGTCGATGCAAATCAGGTGGTTTTCACTGCCACGGGCACCGAAGCCAATAATATGGCCCTTGGCGGCTACCCCGATCACGCGGTTATCATCTCAGCGATTGAGCATGACGCGGTGAAACAGGCGGCACCGGACGCAACCATTCTGCCGGTTAAAGCCGATGGCACGCTGGATATGGACGCGCTTGATGCCGCGCTCGCTCAGGCGTCGCGCCCGCCGCTGGTCTCGGTGATGCTGGCCAATAGCGAAACCGGTATTCTGCAACCGATCCCCGAAATCGCCGCGCGCGTCCACGCCAAGGGCGGGCTTCTCCATTGCGACGCCGTACAGGCAGCGGGGCGCATCCCGCTCGATATGGCAGCGCTCGGGGCCGATCTGCTCACCCTCTCCGGCCATAAGCTCGGCGGCGTGCCCGGCGCGGCGGCCCTGATCCTGGGCGCTTCGATCAGCGGCACCGCCCGCGAGCCCCTGCCCCTGCTGCGCGGCGGTGGGCAGGAGAAAGGTCGGCGCGCGGGCACCGAGGCCGTTGGGGCGATTGCCGCCTTCGGGGTCGCGGCCCAGGCCGCCAAAGCCGAAATTCCAGCAATGGCGGCGCTCGCGGCGCTGCGGGATAAAGCCGAAGCCGATTTGTGCGCGCTGGGAGCGTTTCTTCCGGCGGCAACGGGTGCCCCGCGACTGCCCAATTGCTTTTCCGTCGCCCTTCCCGGCAAACCGGCTGAAACCCAAGTGATCGCGCTCGATCTTGCGGGATTTGCCGTCAGCGCCGGGTCGGCCTGCTCCTCGGGCAAGGTGAAACGCAGCGCCGTGCTGGCGGCGATGGGCTATCCGGACGAGATTGCGGGCGCCACGATCCGGGTCAGTTTCGGCGTGGGAACGACAGCGGCGCAGTTGGAACAATTCTGTTCCGCGTGGCAACGGCTTGCAGGCAGAAGCGTCACCCCCCATACTAACCTTGTTAAGTTAGACTAAGACTAAGGAGCCGCCCCCATGGCCCAGACCGATCCCTCCCCCCGCCCCGCCCCGAAAGCGGTGATCTCGCTCACCGATGCCGCCGCCGCCCGCGTCAAATCGCTGCTGGATAAGCGCGAGCCCCGTGCCGTTGCCTTGCGGGTCGGGATAAAAACGCGCGGCTGCTCCGGCCTGTCCTATGCCGTCGATTATGCCGACAGCAAGATGCAGTTCGACGAAGTGGTGGAAGATAAGGGCGTGACCGTGCTGGTCGATCCGGCGGCGGTGATGTTCCTCATCGGCTCGGAAATGGATTACCGGGAAGATAAATTCACCTCCGGCTTCACCTTCACCAATCCGAACGAAAAGGCCCGCTGCGGCTGCGGCGAAAGCTTCAGCGTTTAATCTTTCACAGCACTGGACCAGCGGCAGTCTAGCGGGTAAACAGGGGCGTTTTAACCCCGAAGAGGAAAACCGATGCCGAAATTGACCTTCATCGACCGCGACGGCAATCGCCACGAGGTAGAAGCGCCGGTAGGCCTGTCGGTTCTGGAAATCGCGCATCGCAATCAGATCGATCTGGAAGGCGCGTGCGAAGGCTCGTTAGCCTGTTCCACCTGCCATGTCGTCGTTGACCCGGAAGATTACGAGCGCCTGTCGGAAGCCAGCGAAGACGAGGAAGATATGCTCGATCTCGCCTTCGGCCTCACCGCCACCTCCCGGCTCGGTTGCCAGATCATTATGACGGAAGAGTTGGATGGGCTGAAGGTTTCGCTCCCCACCGGCAGCCGTAATATGATGGCGGGCTAAGAGGCCGCTTATGCTCAACTCCCTCGGTATCGCCAAGCCGCCCGCCGAAACGCGCGTGGTCGTTGCCATGTCCGGGGGAGTCGATAGTTCTGTTGTGGCCGCGCTTCTGAAAGACGAGGGGTATGACGTTGTCGGCATAACCCTTCAGCTTTACGATTTCGGCGCGGCTTTACGCAAAGGGGCCTGCTGCGCGGGCCAAGATATTTACGATGCGGCGACGGTGGCGGAGCGCATTGGCATTCCCCATTACGTGCTTGATTACGAATCGCGCTTCAAAGAGCAGGTAATCGAAGAGTTTGCCGATAGTTACGCGCGCGGCGAAACACCTATCCCCTGCGTGCGCTGCAATCAGACGGTCAAGTTCCGCGACCTCCTTGCCACCGCTCAAGATTTGGGTGCGGATGCGCTCGCAACAGGTCATTACGTTCAGCGCCGCCTGGGAGACCAGGGGCCGGAGTTGCTGCGCGGGGCCGATCCCGCGCGCGATCAATCCTATTTCCTCTTTGCGACCACGCCGGAGCAGTTGGCCTATCTGCGCTTCCCGCTGGGGCATCTGACCAAGCCGGAAACGCGCGACCTCGCCCAGCGCTACGGCCTGACGGTGCACGATAAGCCCGACAGTCAGGATATCTGTTTTGTGCCCGATGGCGATTATGCTGCCATTGTGAAGCGCCTGCGCCCGGAAGCGGTGGAGCCCGGCGAGATCGTCGATCTGGCGGGCCGGGTCGTGGGGCAGCATCAGGGCGTGATCCATTACACCATCGGCCAGCGCCGGGGCCTCGGCTTGGGCGCGGAAGTGAGCGGCGGGGAGCCGCTTTTCGTGATCCGCCTGGAGCCGAACCGCCGCCGCGTCGTCGTCGGCCCGCGCGCGGCCTTGGGGCGCGACCGGGTGCATCTGAAAGAGGTGAACTGGTTAGGCGCCCCGACGGCGATGGAAGCCGCCTGCACGGTCAAGCTACGCTCGGCCCAAGCCCCAGTTCCCGCCACTCTCACCCGTAACGCCGATGCCAGCGGCACGCTGAGCTTGAGCACGCCCCAGCATGGCATCGCGCCGGGGCAGGCGGCGGTCTTCTATGAGGGCGACCGCGTTCTGGGCGGCGGCTGGATCACCGCCACCGAGCTTTCGGATTTAGAGGCCGCCGCTTAAACCATCGCTACCGCCGACCGCCGCTCCGCCAAAGCCTGCCGCAGAATTTGCACCGCGGACGATAGGAACAATCCGGCCATAATGCCCGCAACCAATAGATCGGGCCAGCGCGTGCCGGTGAAGCCCACCGCGACCGCAGCCCCCATCACGGCGATATTGCCGATGGCATCGTTCCGCGAACACAGCCAGACTGATCGAACATTGGCGTCGCCGTCCTTATACCGCATCAGGAGTAGCACCGACGCGACGTTCGCCCCAAGTGCAAGGAAGCCGACAACGCCCATCACCTCGGCCTGCGGAACGCTCGGCACGATCACCTGATAGAGGGTTGACCCGAACACCCAAAGCCCCATGAGAAACAGGCTAACGCTTTTGGCAAGGGCGGCATTGCTCCGCACGCGGATCGATAGGCCGATGACAGCGAGGCTGAGCCCATAGGTCAGCGTATCCCCGAGGAAATCGAGCGCATCGGCTTGCAACGCTTGGGAGCCCGCCTGGTGGCCCGCCAGAATTTCAGTGACGAACATGCCCGCATTCAGCGCAATCACCAGCCAAAGCGTGCGGCGATAGCGCGGGTCAATGCCATCGAAGACGGGATTCCCTTGGCAGCCGCAAGCGTCGGCCTGCGGTTCCGGCGCATGGGAATGCCCGTGGTCGTGGTCGTGAGGGTGCGAGTGGCCGTGCGACATTTTCCGTTGGTCCTTTAAACGATCATGCCTTAGCCCTACATCCTCTAGTGACTAGAGGAGCAAGCGGAAAAATGCAGAGCATCAGCATCGGAACCCTATCGCGCGAAACCGGTGTGAAAATCCCGACGATTCGCTATTACGAAAGCGTCGGCCTGCTCGAACACGCCGACCGGACCGACAGCAATCGGCGCGTTTACGGCGCGGACGATGTGCGCCGCCTGCGCTTCATTCGGCACGCGCGCGAACTTGGGTTCGAGGTGGCCGCCATTCATCAACTGCTGGCCTTGGCCGCCGACGATACCCGCCCCTGCCACGATGCCGATGCGATTGCGGCGGCACATCTGATCGACATCGATCATAAAATCGCGCGGCTGACGGCGTTGCGCGAGGAAGTGGCCCGCATGATCGCCGAGGACCGGCACGGCACCATCGGTGAATGCCGGATTATCGAAGCGCTCGGCGAGCCGTGCGACCGCCACCACACTTCTTGATTGCAAAAATACGCAAAAATCATATTAAAATACTATCTATTCAGAACGGAGGGTCGAGCGTGACGACATTCGATTTCAATGGTTGCCTCGCCTTCGTTCTCAAATGGGAAGGTGGCTATGTGAATAATCCCGCCGATCCTGGGGGAGCCACGAATAAAGGCATTACTCAAAATACCTATAATACCTGGAGAACCCAGCAAAACCAGGCGACCCAGGATGTAAAGCTGATTACTGACGCTGAGGTTCAACAGATTTATCAGAAAAATTATTGGACACCCTCGGGCGCAGACCGCATTCCCGCACGGTTAAACCTCGTTGAATTCGACACCGCCGTGAATATGGGGGTGGGCCGCGCCGTACAATTCTTGCAGCAGCAGGTCGGCACGACGGTAGATGGCGGGTTTGGCCCAATAACGCAAAAAGCCGCCAATAGCGCCCCCTTGGAGGCCACAATTACCCAATATTGCGATGCCCGCGAAGCCTATTACCGGAATATCGTCGCTAAAAACCCCAGCGAGCAGGTCTTTTTAAGTGGCTGGCTGAACCGCCTGAACGCACTTCGGGCCGCTGCTGGCGTTCAGACGCCAAGCGTTTAGGGTTTTCGGCGCACCTATGTTACGCTTCGCGCCTGTAGTTTATCACGGGAGCGCTGTATGTCTAACGATCTGATTCTCTATACCAATCCGCAGTCGCGGGGCCGGGTGGCGCGCTGGATGCTGGAAGAAATCGGCGTGCCCTACGAGACCCGCGTTGTGAACTATGGTCCGGAGATGAAATCGCCCGACTATCTCGCGATCAACCCGCTCGGCAAAGTTCCCGCAATTCAGCATAAGGGCGCAGTCGTCACTGAAACGGCGGCGATCTGCTCTTATCTGGCCGATGCTTTCCCCGAAGCGGGCCTGATCCCGCCCGCCGGAACCCCCGCCCGCGCCGCCTATTTCCGCTGGATGTTTTTTGCGGCAGGACCGCTCGATTCAGCGGCAATGTTTCGGGCCCTCGAAGTCGAAATACCGCCCGAAAAAAGCCGGATGCTGGGCTTTGGCACCTTCGATCTTGCCATCTCGGCGATGGAAAACGCCCTAAAAGAAAATCCCTATTTCGCGGGCGAGGCCTTTAGCGCCGTCGATGTTTTCGCGGGAGCTACCTTGGGCTGGCTCACGCAATTCAAAATCGTGCCCCTGAACCCGACTTTCAAAACCTATCTTGCCCGTATTCATCAGCGCCCTGCCGCGATACGGGCAGCCGCGCTGGATAATGCCTTGGTGCCGCAGCCAAGCTAAACGGCAGCCCCCGCCCGAGCGTGAAAATCCTCAGGCGGGGGCGCATTTTTAGACGCGACGCAACAAGTCCAGAACAGCCTTGACTTCCTGACGCAAGGTTTCGGACTGACGCGCCAAATCGTCCGAAGCCCCCTGCACCGTGTGGGCCAGCGTTGCGCTTTCGGACATGCCGGAGGCTACCGTATCCAGCGTCTGGCTAATCCCGCGCGTTCCCGTAACCCCTTGCTGCACGGTGCGGGCGATCTCGCGCGTGGCAGCATCCTGCTGCTCAACCGAGGCCGCGATTTGCGTGTTAATGGATTGGACGCGCGAAATAACGTCCGTCACTTTGCGAATGGCCTCGACCGCGCGGGCGGTTTCGGTTTGAACGGCGGCGATCTGCTCGCTGATTTCATCGGTTGCCTTTGCGGTCTGGCTGGCGAGGCTTTTGACCTCGGTCGCCACTACGGCGAAGCCCTTACCCGCCTCGCCCGCCCGCGCTGCCTCGATGGTGGCATTCAGCGCCAACAGATTGGTTTGCCCGGCGATATTGTTGATCAGATTGACCACTTGGCCGATTCGATCGGCCGCACCGGCCAGGGTTTGAATAATACCGTTCGTGCGCTCGGTTTCCTGAGTCGCCGTCTGGGAGATAGACGAGGCGTCGGTCACTTGGCGGCCGATTTCGGCAATGGAGGCCGAAAGCTCTTCGGTCGCCGACGCAACCGTTTCGGCCCCGCTCAGCGCTTGCCGGGAAGCCGCTGCCGCCGCCGTCAATTGCTCTTGCGCCCGGTTCGCCGTTTGCGCCTGGCGCTGGGCCGCCGCACGGACATCACCGGAGCGCGCGGCAGAGGTTTCCACCACATTCGCCACCGAATGTTCAAGCTGCATCGTCACCGTGCTAAGGGTTTCCACCCGCTGCGTTTGGTTGTTCTGCAGCACGGTCGCATCATGCACGTCGATCAACGCGCCCCCGGCTTTCAGTGCTACACCGCTGCTGTCGCGCAGCACGCCCGCCGTAAAGCGGAACCAGCGATAGCTGCCGTCTTTCACCTTAATGCGGAACGTCCGATCAAACCGCTCCGCGCTGCCCCGCGTCGTAATGATGGTGCGCAGCTTTAAGCGCGTTTCCTCGGCCTCATCGGGGTGCAAGCGCGTGACCAGGGCTTGAATGCTGTTGGAAAACTCGGCTTCGCTGCTGAACCCGAGCAAGCGGCGAAACTCCGCCGACCAAACCCATTTGCTTTTTTCGTGCAGGGTATTGGCTTCGTGAAGCGAAACATGCCACAGGCCGACCCCGGCCAGGGTTTCCCAAAGCGTAATGAAATCGGCGTCGTCCGAAGAATGACCTGAAAATAACCGTGCTAACATCTGCTTCTCCACGCATTCGGTAAAATGGCCACCAGGGCCCATGCCCGGACAGTAGCAAAGCAGATGTTGCTGTTTTTTGAAACTGGCTGTCGATTCATCCCAAGCCTGAAAAGAAGACAGGACGCGCAATCGGTTTGCCCGCCCTGCCGGGCCGGTTAGGTCATATTGAGGATAATTGTTTTCTTATGGGTAAAATGCTCCAGCATCGATTCGAGCGAGGCTTCCTTACCCATGCCCGACTGTTTCACTCCGCCGTAAGAAATATTTGGCTGCACAACGAGGTTCTGATTGACCTGAACCAGCCCAGCTTCGAGCCGACGGGAACCATCGAGGGCGGTTTTAAGGTCGCGCGTCCAAATCGTTGCGGCGAGCCCATAGTCGCTATCATTGGCCGCCGCGATGACCGCGTCGAAATCGGTCCAGGATTGAATGCAGGTAACGGGGCCGAAGATTTCTTCGCGCAGCACCCGGCTATGGGCCGGAAGCCCGGTGAACACCACCGGCTGGGCGAACAAGCCTTTGGCGAAGGCCGGATCGGTCGGCATTTGCGCACAGCGCAATGCGGTCCCGCCCTCGGCCTCGCCAATCGCCACGTAATTTTTCACTTTCTCGAACTGATCTTTGGAAATGATCGTACCGATATCGGTGGCCTCATCTAAGGGGTCGCCCATTTTCATCGCATTCACCTTTTCAGTGAGTTTGGCGATGAAGGCATCGTGCAGATCGGCGTGAACATAGATGCGGCTCGCCGCCGTACAACTTTGGCCCTGGCGGGTGAAGCGCACCCCCGCAATCGCGCCCGCAACCGCCCGGTCCAAATCGGCATCGGCACAGACGATCATCGGCGATTTACCGCCGAGTTCGAGCGTCACCGGGATCAGCTTATCCGCCGCCGCCCGCGCCACGATCTTGCCGGTCTCGACCGAGCCCGTGAAGGTGACTTTCTTCACCACCGGATGATTGACCAGCGGTGCACCGCATTCCGGCCCAAAGCCCGAGAGAATATTGAGCGTTCCGGCGGGCAGTACCGACGCCATGATCTGGCAGGCGCGCAACACCGCCAACGGCGCTTCTTCCGCCGATTTCACGACAACGGTATTCCCCGCCACCAGCGCCGGGGCGATTTTCAGCGCCATCAGCATCATCGGCACATTCCAGGGGATGATCGCGCCAACCACGCCCAGCGGCTCATGCACCGTCACCGTCAGCATATCCGGATTGAACGGCACGGTTTCGCCCTTCATCTCCGGGGCAAGCCCACCGAAGAAGGTAAAAACATCGGCCAGAACCGAGGCCTCCACCCGGCTTTCGGTGCGCAGGGCCTTGCCGGTTTCAAGCGCGACGAGACGGCCCAACTCTTCCACATGCTCTTGCAGCTTCTGCCCGCAGGCCGCCACCAACTTGCCGCGTTCGCGCGCTGGGCGGGCGGCCCAGAGCTTTTGCGCCTTATGGGCGGCTTCGGCGGCGCGGTTCACATCGTCGGCCTCGCCCAAGGCTGCCTCGGCCACCGTCTCGCCGTTGGCGGGGTTCACGACCGGAAAGGTCTTGCCGCTCAGGGCAGGAACCAGTGCGCCATCGATCAGCAGTTTGCCGGACAGCGCCCGCGCGAGCAGCTTCGGATCGAGCACGGGATCGAGCCCCGGCGCAGGCAGACTCGAGACATCGGAACGCAGAGCAGTCACAGGGTTTTCCTCCACCAAAAGCCGGGCAACTCGGGGTCCGGCAGATATTCTTCCTAACGCCCCTCATAGATAGGGAGCGGGTTTGAGCGCGACCATTGCGAAAGTCTCACGGGGTCCTCGCGCTTCGGCACTGCGGAAAACTGTCGCAAAAACTTGACGCCAACGTCATCAAATTTTGTCCCCGGCGTCTAGAATAAATGTCTGCTAGGCTATACGCACTAACTGCTCATATTGCGACGAAAGGGACTTTCAACAATGCGTTTTTCATCACTCGTCGGGCTGCTTCTCGCAGGGTCCGTGCTCACCTCTCCGGCTTTTGCCCAGGACGTAAAGGCGAATTTGCGGGTCTTGCAGACCACGGATATTCACACGAGCTTCCTGAATTATGACTATTATCGGGATGCCGAAGATCATACCGTTGGCCTAAGCAAAGTAGCAACACTGATTCGCCAAGCGCGAGGTGAGGTTGCCAATAGTCTATTGATTGATAATGGCGACCTTCTACAAGGGAACCCGTTGGGCGATTATGTTGCTAAGGTAAAGGGGCTGAAAGCAGGAGATATTCACCCTGCCTATGCGGCCATGAATTTGCTCGGATATGATGCCGCGTCCCTCGGCAACCACGAATTTAACTTTGGCCTGCCGTTCCTCGACACGGCGTTGAAGGGGGCAAAATTCCCGTCACTATCGGCCAATATATTCGAAATGGACGGTAAAACGCACCGCTTTACCCCCTATGTGATTCTGGAGCGGCGGGTAAAGGATAGCACTGGGGCCGAACAACTCCTGAAAATTGGCGTGATTGGGCTAACCACACCGCAAATCGTTCAATGGGATAAGAGCCATTTGGACGGTAAAATCATCACGAAGGATATTGTGGCCACTGCCGAAGCCATCGTGCCTGAAGTAAAGGCCAAGGGGGCCGATATCATCATCCTCGCCGCCCATACAGGGATTGGCACCGATCAAGTAAAATCGGGGGATATGGCCGAAAATGCTGGTTGGGCGCTGACCAAGGTGCCGGGAGTAAATGCGGTTCTCACCGGCCATCAGCACCTTACCTTCCCCGGTCAATTCAAGGATTTAGCGGGGGCGGACGCCGCAAAGGGAACCATCAATGGCGTTCCCGTTGCAATGCCGGGCTTTTGGGGTAGCCATCTCGGCATTTTCGATCTGGAACTGACCAAGGGCAGCAACGGCTGGACCGTGACCAACGGCACGACCAGCATTCGCCCAATCTACAAAATTGATGAAAACCGCAAGCGCGTGCCGCTGGTCGACAATCAGCCCGATATCGTCGCCGCCGTAACGCCGATTCACGAAGAGACGCTGAAATACATCCGCGCGCCCTTCGGTAAGCTGGCCGCGCCAATTTATAGTTATTTCGCGCTGGTACAGGATGATCCCTCGGTGCAGATCGTCTCCGATGCGCAGATTTGGTATGCCAAGAAGGCCCTGAAGGGCACGAAATACGAAAGCCTGCCGATTCTGTCGGCGGCCGCCCCCTTCAAGGCCGGTGGACGCGGCGGCCCGGATTATTACACCGATGTCGCCCAGGGTGAGATCGCCATTAAGAACGCCGCCGATCTCTACCTATATCCGAACACGCTGCAAGCCGTTGTCCTCAAGGGCGCGGGCGTGCGGGAATGGTTGGAAATGGCGGTCGGGCAGTTCAAGCAGATCGACCCGAACAAGAGCGAACCGCAAGACCTAGTCGATGGCGGCTTCCCCACCTTCAACTTCGACATTATCGACGGCGTGACCTATGAGGTCGATGTGACCCAGCCGAAGCGCTACGATAACGACGGTAAACTGGTGGCCGCCGACGCGCGCCGCATCAAGAACCTGAGCTATCAGGGCAAGCCTATCGACGAGGTGCAGGAGTTCGTTATCGTCACCAATAACTACCGCGCCTCGGGCGGCGGTAAGTTCCCCGGCCTTGATGGCAAGAATATCATCCTGCAATCGCCGGATGAAAACCGCCAAGCCCTGATCGATTTCATCACCGAACAAAAAAGCGTAAACCCCAGCGCCGATAAAAACTGGAAATTCGCCAAAATCGGCAAGCCCGTGACATTGGCGTTTGAAAGCTCGGGTAAAGCGGAAACCTTCCTAAGCTCAAACCCCGCCTTGGTCAAACTCGGCGAAGGGCAGAATGGCTTCGTGAAATATGGCGTGAAGCTCGATTAGGCAAAAGAGCAGGGCCGGTTGAACCCGGCCCGACGTGCAGGAGCGCCTGAGGGAAACTTCAGGCGCTCTTTTTATAGGGAGAGGTGCTTATAGAGAATGGTCGTCCCATGCAGCCCGTCGCGGGCCGTATTCAGAGCGAAATTGGGAATGATTCCCACCGTCTGATACCCCAGACCGCGATAGAGCGGCTCTGCCGCGTCGCCCGTGCGCGTGTCGAGCGTCAGCAGGCTCCGGCCCCGCTTCGTAGCTTCCGCCTCCAAGGCCCGCATCAGCGCTTGCGCGGTCCCCTGCCGCCGCGCCTCGGGATGGACCATCAGCTTGCACACATCAGCCCGATGCGGCTGATTCGGCGGCGTGTCGCAATCGAGTTGCACTGTTCCTGTGATCGCACCATTGTGCCGCGCCACCAGCAGAACGCGCGTGCCGGACGCCACGCCGGGCCGGACTTTTTCGGACCAGAAGGCCTTAGCGTCCGCGTTGGTGAAAGGCAGCACAAAGCTAATACTCGCCCCCGCCTGCACGCAGGCATGGAGCAAATCGGCCAGTTCAGTGAGGCAAGCGTCCAGCTCGGTGGCCGAAAGCGCGTGAATCTCAATCATGTCACCCTCACACGAGAAAAAGCAGATAGCGCGCGCCTTGGTCGGGCGGCGTGACGAAGCGGCTCGGACCGAAAAGCTGATAACGCAGACAGTCGCCGGGCGCGAGCCGATAGGGCTTGCCCTCAATCGTTAGGGTCAAGGCGCCCTCTTGCATCAGCAGATGATGCTCCAGGCCGGGGCGCGGTGGAGACTCATAGGCAATATCGACATTTGGGCCAAGGCTGCACTCCAGCACCTCCCCCGCCAAGCTTTGCGCGGGCGGCGACAGGGAGCGGCGCACGAACCCGGTTTCAGGATCGGTCCAAACGGGTTGATCCGGCGGGCGGATCATCGGCGCAAACCCCGCCTCCACCATCCGCAGCAACCGCGACAGCGGCAGCCCATAGGCGGCGCAGAGTTTCCCCAGCACGGTCGCGGTGCCACTGACCTCGGCATTCTCCAGCCGCGACAAGGTCGCTCGACTGATCGTGCTGCGCTTGGCCAAATCGTCCAACGACCAACCGCGGTCCGCCCGCAGCGCCTTCAGGCGTTGCGCGAGGCGATGGTCGAGGGAGGTTTCATCAGTGAGAGGATTTTCCATATATGGGAAATTCTCTCAAAACCGCACGCGCGTCAAGCTAGAATCGGGGGCGCGGCATCTGGCCCCGATAATTCGTTTCAGGAAAAATGGATTACTAAGGGGCAAGCCCCTTAGTTGGGGTTGTTAGGGGCAAATGCCCCTAACTTTAACTTACCCCGCGACCGATCCCAGCCGCGCTGACAACGCCGCTTCAAGGAATGTATCGATATCGCCATCCAGCACCGCGCCGGAATTGCCCATTTCGGCCCCGGTGCGCAGATCCTTGACCATTTGGTAGGGCTGGAGCACGTAAGAGCGGATTTGATGGCCCCAGCCGATTTCGGACTTGGTGGCGTTGGCGGCGGCAACCTTGGCTTCGCGCTCTTGCAGTTCCCGCTCGTAGAGGCGCGCTTTCAGCATTTGCATAGCGGTTGCCCGGTTGCGGTGCTGGGAGCGGTCGGACTGGCAGGCGACGACGATGCCGGTCGGCATATGGGTGATGCGGATGGCGCTTTCGGTCTTATTGACGTGCTGCCCGCCCGCCCCGGAGGCGCGAAAAGTATCGATGCGCAAATCCTTATCCAGAACCTCCACTTCGATATTATCGTCGACGACCGGATAGACCCAGACCGACGAAAAGCTGGTGTGCCGCCGCGCCTGGCTGTCGAAAGGCGAAATGCGCACGAGACGATGGACGCCGCTTTCCGTTTTCAGCCAGCCATAGGCATTGAGGCCGGAAATCATGATGGTCGCGGATTTCAGCCCGGCTTCTTCACCGGGGCTTTCTTCGAGCAACTCCACTTTGAAGCCGCGCCGTTCCGCCCAGCGCGTGTACATGCGCAGCATGATGTTCGCCCAGTCCTGGGCTTCGGTGCCCCCGGCCCCGGCGTTCACTTCCAGATAGGCGTCGTTCATATCGGCTTCGCCGGACAGCAGGCTTTCCAGAACGCGCTTATCGGCTTCGACCTTAAGGGCGTCCAGCGCGGTTTCCGCTTCCGCCGTGAGGTCCGCATCGCCCTCGGCTTCGGCCATCTCCAGCAAACCGAGCGCGTCGGCCAGCTCGTTTTCGATGGATCGATAGCCGTTGACCTTGCGCTCCAGCGCGGTCTTTTCCTTCAGCAGGCTTTGCGCCTTGGCCTGATCGTTCCACAGGTCCGGATCATTGGCAGCGTCGGTGAGTTCATTTAGGCGGGCGACAGAGACATCCCAGTCAAAGACCCCTCCTCAGCAGCTCAAGTTGCTGCTTGATGTGATCGTGAATCGCCACGATTTCGGCACGCATATTTTTATCCTCAGTTCGTCGCCACGCGACTTAGTAAATTCCGCCCAGATTACCGCTGGCCGGCGCGGGGGCCGGGGCTGGCGGCGGGGCATCGCCCGCAACCGGCGCGGCGGCGGGCGCGGCAGGATTGGCCGGATCGACCGTTCCACCCTCGCCCCCCTGAACAGGGGTTAGGCTATAGCCCTGCGGCAGGTCGCCGAGCAAGGGATCGTTGTTATCGGGATCGTCCGCCCCCGGCTCGGTGCCCGGTTTGAAGGCTTCGAAGATGGCCTTCGGATCGCCAACGCCCGCAAGCTTGCCGGTTTCGCGGTTCACGCGGACCATGCGCAGCCCCGGCGGCACGCGGAAGGGAATCGGCGGCACGCCTTCCAAGGCTTCCTTCATGAAATCCCGGAAGATCGGGGCCATATTGCCGCCGCCGGTTTCGGTCTTGCCCAGGGTGCGCGGCTGATCGAAGCCGATATAGGCGGCGACCACCAGATCAGGCGAGTAGCCAACGAACCAATTGTCGAAACTATCGTTGCTGGTGCCGGTTTTCCCCGCCAGCGGGCGCTTTAAGGCGGCACCGATCGCAGCGCCAGTGCCGCGTTGGACGACACCTTCGAGCATCGAGGTCATCTGAAACGCCGTGGCCGCGTCGATCACTTGCGGACGATTATCGACCGGATAGGGCGGCAAGCCACCGTCATAGGTTTCGGCGGTGCAAGTGTCGCAAACGCGCGGATCATGCTTGAACACCGTCTGGCCGTAGCGGTCTTGCACCCGGTCAATCACCGTCGGCACCACTTTCTTGCCGCCATTGGCGATCATCGCATAGGCCGCCGCCATCTTCAGCGGTGTCGATTCGCCCGCCCCAAGCGACATGGAAAGGAGCGGCGGCAGATTATCGGTAATGCCGAAGCGCGACGCGATATCGACGACCTTTTCCATGCCGATAGCCGAAGCGAGCCGGATTGTCATCAGGTTGCGGCTCTGCTCAATACCGAGGCGTAAGGACGATGGGCCGTAGAATTTTTCCGTATAATTCTCGGGCCGCCATTTTTTGCCCGACCCATCGTCCATCACGAAAGGCGCATCGAGGACCACCGACGCAGGCGTATAGCCGTTTTCCAACCCCGCCATATACACGAACGGCTTGAAGCTGGAGCCCGGTTGGCGTTTTGCCTGCGTTGCGCGGTTGAATTGGCTGAGATCGTAACTGATACCCCCAACGAGCGCCAACACGCGGCCCGTATGCGGGTCCATCACCACCATCCCGCCCGACACATCGGGCAGTTGGCGCAGCCCGTATGTTTCCGCCGGATATTTGGTTTTGCCATCGGGGGCGGTGGTCACGGCTTCAACCAGAATAAGATCGCCGACGGTCAGCACCTCCGAAACCTTCTTCGGCGGCGCGCCAACCTTTTGGTCGGGCAGCACCGGCCGCGCCCAGGAAAGCTCGGTGAGCGGAATTTTTCCCGGCTTGGTTTCGGTCCTATTTTCGCGAACGCCGATTTCCGCAACGCTGTCCGTTACCTTGAGCACCAGCGCGAGGTTCCAGGTTCCCGCCCCGCCCGGCGGCGTGCGGGCGGCGAGCGTTTTTTGCCACTCGTTGACCGGAACCGCCTTTTCCAGCGGCCCGCGCCAGCCGTGGCGACGGTCGTAGCGGATCAACCCATTGCGGAACGTCCGGTCGGCGATTTCCTGCAACCGTGGATCGAGCGAGGCGCGGACCATATAGCCGCCGCGATACGCCCCTTCTTCGCCGTAGCGCCCCACCAGCTCGCGGCGGACTTCTTCGGCAAAGAAATCGGCCTTCACCAGTTCGTCGGCGTCGCGGCGGCGGACGGTCAGAACCTCTTCCTTCGCCTTTGCCACCTCTTCCGCCGTCACGAACCCGTCTTCCAGCATCCGGTCGAGCACATAATCGCGGCGGGCGTGGGCACGGTCGGCTTGCGTGGAGGGATTATAGTTGGAGGGGGCTTTTGGCAGTGCCGCTAAGAAACCGGCTTCGCTCAGAGTCAGTTGATCGAGGGATTTATTGAAATACATCAGCGCGGCGGCGGCGACGCCATAGGCACCGGACCCACCGACCGAGCCTAGGTAAATTTCGTTCAAATAAAGTTCGAGAATTTGATCCTTGCTCAGCGCCTGTTCGATACGAATCGACAGGATCATTTCCTTGATCTTACGGTCAATCGACCGCTCATTCGTCAACAAAAAGCTGCGCGTGACCTGCTGGGTGATCGTAGACGCGCCGATGAGGCGGCGACCCGACAGGTAATAGCCGAGGTTTTGCACCATCGCGCGCCCAAGGCCGACCGCATCGATACCGGGATGGGTATAGAAATTCTTATCTTCCGCCGACACGAACGCTTGCTTTACCTGGGCCGGAATAAGGGCAACAGGAACGAACACGCGCTTTTCTGCGGCCAATTCCGCCAGCAAGCGCCCATCACCCGCGTGAACGCGGGTAACGATGGGGGGGCGGTATTCAGCCAATTGCCGGTGATCCGGCAGTTGGTCGCCGTAATGGCGCAAAACGAAGACGAAGCCCCCAATCGCCCCAACGGTGGCGACGAGCATCAACGATAGAAACGCGATAAACCAAGTCCGCATGGTTAGGCCCGAACCCTCAGCAAAGTATCGCAGTCTCTTAGCAGAAAATGGCGAAGGTAAGGTGGATTCTTGGCGCTCCCCCCGCAAGGCGGGCGTGCAGGATCCGCAAAGATCGGGGCACTCTCCTCAACCGGCGCGCGCGCCCATCAGTTTCGGCAAAACCGCATCCACCGCGCGCGTCACGCCGTCGGCAATGCGTTGGCGGAAATCGGGGGCCAGAATGCGGCGCTCATCGTCCGGGTTCGAAAGATACCCGAGTTCGAGCAGCACCGAGGGCATGTCGGGCGCGGTCAACACGGCAAACCCCGCCGAGCGGATGGCGTTATTTACTTGAGCCACGTCGCGCCGCAATTCTTCTGCCAGCGCCACAGCAAATTGCCGGGAGGCGGCGCGGGTATCGCGCTGGGCCAACTCGATGAGGATGGAGGCCGCCGAGCCGGTTGCACCCGATAGGTCCGCCCCCGTGATGATATCGGCCTTATTTTCCTTCGTCGCCAAGGCTTCGGCCTCGCGGTCGGTCGCCTTGTCGGAGAGGGTATAGACCGACATGCCGGAAACATTGCGGTCGGCCAGCGCGTCGGCATGGATCGAGATGAACAGCGCGGCATTTTCGCTGCGGGCGAGCGTCACGCGGTCGCGCAAGGGTAGCAGCGCGTCGCCGTCGCGGGTGAGGAAGACCCGGTAGCGGCCCGTCGCTTCCAGGCGCTCGCGAATGGCGCGAGCGTACCCCAGGACAATATCCTTCTCGAATTTACCGGAATAGGAGGTTGCGCCGGGGTCTTTGCCGCCGTGGCCGGGGTCGAGCATAATCACCGGCAGGGCGGGTTTTGGCACTGGCGGCGCAAAACGTGGGGGCCCCAGCGGCACGATCACGCGAACCGCCCGATAGGGTTCACGTTCATAGATTATCCCGCTCGAACCCGACACGGCCCCCTCAGGCTCGGTCCGGGCGGCAAGCAGTGGCGCAGGCGCAAGGCTCGCCGCATCGGGCAGCGGGGCCGCAGGTTTGGGGAGTTCCAAGACTTCCGTTTGCACTTTTGGGCGCGGAACAGCGGGCGGCGGCACCGGGGCTTGCGGCGGTGGCGGGGCCGAGGGCGGGGCGCTCTGGAAAGGGCCAGGCGGCGGCGGTGATGCGGTAGCCCGGTTTGGTAAACGCGCGCCAGGCGTTTCGGTGATCGGCGGCAGCCCGACCGTTGCCGAAGGGCCAAGGCCGGTTAAGGGGATCGGGGCATTATTTCCGGGCGGCGGCGCGGGGGGCGGCGCCAGCAGCGGGGCTGTCAAGCCAAGGCTGGGCACGGCACCAGCTTGCGGCGCGCTTTGCGTCACCGGCACAGGCGTTCCCGGCACAGGCGTTCCCGGCACGAGATCGACCACCAGCCGGTAACGTTGCGGCCCTTCCGGGGGAAACAAGCTCGCGGCCTGGATTTGTGCCGAGCGGCTCAGGACCAATTCGATCCCCCGTCGCCCGCTCGCGTCCAAGATGCTCACCGCGCGTTGGATAAGCCCCCCGCGCGGCGGTTTATCGTCTAGGCGCACCGTAACGCCGGTAAGATCGATGAAGACCCGATCCGGCCCCCGAGGTTGCACCCGCACCGCTACCGGCTCCGACACGTCGAGCACGAAGCGCGTGATGCCGCCGTCCCGCACACCAACCCGCCAGCCGGTCGCCGTCGCCTCCGCCTGCGCAGGACGCGGCAGCGCGGCGAAGAAACCGAGCAGCAGGAGCATCGCCCAGCCGAAACGGCGCGAAGCCCGAAAGAATCCCGTAAGGTCAGTCCTGAATGCGATCATGGCCGCAGCATGCCTGTGCGCCCGAGCCGGTGCAACCCGCCTTCGCCAAGCGGGGCCGACTTGTCTCCGTCGCGCCCCGTATGACGCGCGGTTAATTCTCGCTCGGTCTCGCGGAATATGATTGTCGTACTGCGCACTTATCCCTATTGTGTTCTGGCATGTCCGGGATCGGCGGCGACTTCAAGGTCAGCCCGTATCTTTTTTTCCGGTTGTTGGCTTATCGGCCCGCGTTGGGTGGATCGGCCCTGCTCCGACGGAAGATCCATTCCCGTTAGAGGGGGTTTAGCTCCATCCAGAACGAACCGGTAGGTTCTGCCCCCCGGCACGCGCCCCAACAGGTTTCGCGAGATGGTCTTGCGTCTAACCCAGGAGCCGTCAGTCTAGTGTCCAACGCGTGCGGTCATCGCAGCTTAAACCCGACGCCCAAGGGGGCTTATGCCGCCTTGGCTTCCGTTCGGGTGGGGATCCTAGATCGTTTTACCGCTCCGTCCCTATTCCAAGCCCAAGTGTTGACTGCACTGCCCTACTCTACCGCCCTCGGCGGTCGTTCGGCGTTGCTGACCGCTCCGGGCTTGCTGGAGTTTATACCCTATGGTCAAGCGTATGTTGATCGACGCGACCCACGCGGAAGAAACCCGCGTTGTCGTGTTGGACGGTCAGCGTCTCGAAGAATTCGACGTCGAGACATCCACCAAAAAGCAGCTTAAAGGCAATATCTACCTCGCGAAAGTGACGCGGGTAGAGCCTTCGCTTCAGGCGGCTTTCGTAGAATATGGCGGCGGTCGTCACGGCTTCCTTGCTTTCTCGGAAATCCATCCGGATTATTACCGGATTCCGATTGCCGACCGGGAAGCCCTGATTGCCGAGGCCGCGCGCGAAGCCGCCGAAGCCCGCCAGAGCGAAGAGGGTGAAGACGGCGAGACCGTGGAAGAAGTCGGCGGCGACGAGTTCGACGATGTCTCCCCGCGCCGCTCGCGCAATCTGCGCAATTATAAGATTCAAGACGTTATCACCCGTCGGCAGATCATGCTGGTCCAGGTGGTGAAGGAAGAGCGCGGCAATAAGGGCGCGGCACTCACGACCTATCTGTCGCTCGCCGGGCGCTATTGCGTACTCATGCCGAACAACCCGCGTGGCGGCGGCGTGAGCCGCAAGATCACCAACGGGCCGGACCGCAAGCGCCTGAAGGGCATGCTGGACGAGTTCAACATTCCCGAAGGCATGGCGGTGATCGTCCGCACGGCCGGAATGGAACGCTCGCGCATTGATATTCGCCGCGACTATGAATATTTGCTGCGCCTGTGGGACGAGATCCGCGAAAGCACGCTGGAATCCTCCGCCCCCGCCCTCATCCACGAGGAAGGCAATCTGATTAAGCGCGCCATCCGCGATCTCTATTCGAGCGATATCGAACAGATTTTGGTGGAGGGCGAGGAAGGCTATCAGAGCGCGAAAAGCTTCATGCGCATGCTGATGCCGAGCCACGCGCGCCGGATTGTGCCCTATACCGATCCCACGATTCCGCTGATGCACCGCTATCAGGTGGAAACCCAGCTCGATCAAATCCATTCGCCCGTGGTGCAACTGCGCTCCGGCGGCTATATCGTCATCAACCCGACCGAAGCCCTTGTGGCCATCGACGTCAACTCGGGCCGGGCAACGCGCGAACGGCATATCGAAGAGACCGCCTATAAAACCAATATGGAAGCGGCGGAAGAAATCGCCCGGCAAGTGCGCTTGCGCGATTTGGCCGGGCTGATCGTCGTCGATTTCATCGATATGGAAGAGGGCCGCAATAACCAAGCGGTCGAGCGCAAGATGAAGGAGGCCATGAAGGCCGACCGGGCGCGCATCCAAATCGGGCGGATTTCGGCGTTCGGCCTGCTGGAACTCTCGCGCCAGCGCCTGCGCCCCTCGGTGATCGAAGCCCATACGGAAAAATGCCCGCATTGCCAAGGCACGGGGGTTATTCGTTCGACCGAATCGACCGCGCTCACCGTGTTGCGCGCGATTGAGGAAGAAGGCATCCGCAACCGTTCGGCGGAAATCCTGGTTTATGTCCCCACCGCCATTGCGCTCTATCTGCTCAACCAGAAGCGCGATGCCCTGGGCTCTATCGAAGAGCGTTACCGCTTCCGCGTCCAAATCGGTCGCGACGATACGCTGACGCCGCCGGATCATCGCCTCGACCGTCTGGAAGCCAAAACGCCGGAACAGATTGCCGAACTTGCGGCGCTTGCCGCTGTGGCCCCGGTCGCCTTTGAACCCGACCCCGAAGACCTCGCCTCCGAAGACGAGGAACTGACCGCCGAGGACCGGGCCGCCCTCGCCCATGACGATGAGGCGGAGGGTGACGACGGCCAGGAACTCGATGGTAGCGATAAGCTGGGCGACGATAACAGCCGTCGTCGCCGTCGCCGTCGCCGCCGCCGGCGGCCTGATGGCAGCACGAAAGAGGGTTCCGCCGAGTTTACCACAGCCGATGGCGAGCAAGCCGACGAGGGCGATGATGGCGACGGCGAGGTCGATGAGGCCGATGGTGCCGCCAACACGCTCGAAGGCGAGACTGGCATCACCCCCGAAGCCGGAACCGGCGATGGGGAAGATGGCCCGCGTCGTCGTCGCGGCAAGCGCGGTGGTCGTCGCCGCTCCCGTCGCGGTGAAGGCTTTAGCGTCGACGAGAGCCAAGCCGATGGTGTGGATGTTATGGATGCCGCCGATCCGGCCGCGCCCGAGGCCGAACCGGCACCCGTCGTCATCCCGATCGTCGAAGCCGCGCCCGATGAGGAAGCGGTGGCAACAGAAGCGCCGAAGCGCAAGCGCGCCCCGGCCCGTAAAAAGCCCGTGGATGCCGAGGGGGCTCCCGTGGTGACAGCCGAGGCAGAGGCTTCGGCCAAGCCCAAGCGCGCACCGCGCCGGAAGAAGGCGGATGAGACGGTGGAAGCCCCGGCGGCTCCGGCGGCGGCAGCCCCGGCTACCGACGCAACTCCGGCAAAACCGGGCCGCGCCCGCCGCCCCCGTGCCGCTAAAGCGGCGGAGGTGCCGTCTGAGGAAACCGCTGTCTTGGCGGCAGAGCCTCCTGCTCATGCCCTGGAGACGGTTGCTCCGGCGGTTGCCCCCCCAGTTGCCCCCGTCGTCGAGACCGCTCCTGAGGCGGCCACCGTTGCAGAATCGGCCCCGACCGAAAACCTCGCGGCGATTGAGGCGGTGAAAGTCGTCGATGTCGATCAGGCAGCGCTGCCGCCGAAGCGCGGTTGGTGGCGACGCTAAGCCGTTTCTCTCTTTGCTAAAATGGAACCGCCCCAGCACTGGGGCGGTTCTTTTTGGGGCTTATGCGCCGGGTTCGGCATCCGGTTGCCGCGCAGGGTGCGCCGCAATAAAGGCCGGGTGCGCCGCCGCCTCGGCGTCAATGCGTAAAAGCGTTGGATAGGCCGCAAGCGGCACGTTGAAGCGCCGTGCGTTATAGATCTGCGGGATCAACACACAGTCAGCGAGGCCGGGCGCATCGCCATGGCACCAGCGCCCTGTTTCGGAGTCCCGTGCAAGACGGGTTTCCAGCGCCGCAAACCCTTCGGCGATCCAATGGATAACCCATTGGTCGATAGCGGCTTGAGGTTGCGCACTCTCGCCCTTTAAGTATTTGAGAACCCTTAAATTATTCAAAGGGTGAATATCACAGGCGATCAGTTGCGCTAAACTGCGGACCCGCGCCCGTGCGGCTGGAGTCGCGGGCAGCAGCGGTGGGACTGGATGAATTTCGTCCAGATACTCCAAAATTGCCAAAGACTGCGTGACAGAAAAACCCTCATCCTGCAAACAGGGGACCAGGCCCTGCGGGTTGATTGCCAAATAATCTGGCGAACGCTGCGCGCCCTCGCGCAGGTGGCAGGCGCGCTGTTCCACGCTCAAGTCTTTTAGCCATACTGCGATTCTCACGCGATAGGCGGCGGAGGACCTGTAATAATCATAAAGTATCATTCAACCTTATCTCCCAAATGAGATGTTATACTCAAAAGTATCGTTTGAATACACTTGCATTCACCTGATAACCTTCAATTAAAAAACAATTAATTTGATTCGAATCATATTTTTGCTAATAACGAGGGGCAAGATGCGATTTCCAGACTCCAGAATTGGACCGGGCAACTATGACGATCAACGCAACCTATACGGTTATCGACAACGCCAACAGTCTAGGATCGCTGCGCGATACTGTTATGACAAATATCAGCGCAGCGTTTCAAGCTTGGGCTAACGTTCTGGCGGGAAATGCCAATCTTCAAGTGACGGTTACGGTGAGCAATCAGGGTTCCTCGAATCTTGCCTCGGCCGGTCCTCGCAATCAAGCCGACAATGGTATCGTTTCCGGTCTTCGCCAGTATGAGTCCAATCTTGCACATCAACTACGGACGGGAACGGATACAAACGGTGCCTCAACCGATCTAAACATAACAATTAACAGTCAGGCCCTCAGTAAATTTTACTACGACCCCAATCCTTTAGATGATTTTGCGGGTGTTCCAAGCACGCAGTATGACTTTTTTTCCACAATGATGCATGAAGTTGCCCATTGCCTTGGGTTTTTTTCCTATCGTGACGATTATACCGGCGCTTATTATACTTATAAATCAATATACGATGATAAGATCACTTACTCGGGCGGGGCGGCCTATTTTGTCGGTGAAAACGTGAGCCGATATAATGGCGGCCCTCTGCTGTTAGCGACGAACGATCTATCTCATACGTCAAATGCGCAGACGCTCATGTCGCCCTATGCGACGCGCGGGCAGCGCGATGCGATTACGGCGATTGACCTTGCGGTGTTAGCGGATCTTGGGATCGGCACCAAACAGTCGGATATTCTCAAGGTTCATACCGAGAATACCGGCCGCTCCGTAACGCTCAATGCTGGCGCGGGGACGGATACGGCCGTTTACTCCGGCAGCCTAGCATCCTACAGCATATCTTATGTGCCTACTTCGGGCGGCTATATTGTCAAGGGGAACGGGTTTACCGATACCTTGCGCTCCGTTGAACAGATCCGTTTCGATAATGGAACCTATTGGATCGAAGACATAGCCGCTATGAGAACGGGGGTTCATCGTTTTTATAATACCGAGACAGGGACGCATTTTTATACAGGCTTCAATAGCGAAGCCTATGATCTGCGCACGAATGCACCCCAGTTTATCGACGAGGGCTTTGCCTTCTCCAACGCTAAATCGGCCGGTAGCCAGGAAGTTTTTCGGTTTGTGAATAAGGAGACGGGTGCTTATTTTTACACAATTAGCACTCAAGAAAGAGATACTATTCGGAACAGCTTGCCACAATTCGAGTATCAATTTAGCAGCTTCACAGCGTTTACGACCGATAAGGGGCCGCAAGAAGAGCTATATCGGTTTTACAACACCGCAACAAATTCGCACTTCTTCACGACGTCAGAAGCAGAGCGCGATAGCATTATTGGATCCCTTCCAAATTTCAAGTATGAAGGAATTGCTTTCTACGTGGATATTCTGACTTAAACCCTGTCCAAATCGTGACAGAAACGTAAGTTGTGCCCCAGGGCGAATTCTGATGGAATCCGCCCTATGCGTTTTTCTGCCGAAATTTCGACAGGATCGTCGGCTAGAAAGAGCGCAATGGACTCATGTGGGGATAGATGATGATCGGCACGAAATTAACCGCTGTTGGGCTGGTAGCCCTAGCTTTGGCGGGGTGCGCGGCAAATCCCGGCGGCTCGGGCCAGCTTGGCGATTCCTGTGGCGAGCTTGGCTGGGGTCGCATCGGCGGTACCCTCGCGGGGGCCACCGGAGGCGCGTTTTTAGGCTCGGCTTTTCGTGGCGCGGGCCGCAGCACCCAAGGCGCGGCGATTGCCGTGGGGGCGCTCGCGGGGGCTGCCGCAGGGTATTTCGCAGGCAATTCCATCGATAAGGGCCAGTGTGAACAGGCGATGGCCGCACGCAATCGCGCCTTAGATAACGGCCAGATCGGCCAAACCATAGCCTGGAACCAGGGTGAAAGCCGGGGCACCTTTACGCCGACGCGCGAGGGCCGCGATCAATCCGGCGCGGTCTGCAAAGAATATGAGCAAACGATCTATGTGGACGGCAAATCCGAAACCGGCATTGGCCGCGCCTGCCGCCGGGGCGATGGCCGCTGGCAGATCGTGAACGACTGAATATTTTAGCGCTTCGACCGCAATCTAGCCGTCTCAAACATCGCTCCCGGTCACGCCAAGGCTACCGGGGGCTTTTTTATATCGGCGACAATCTCTGTAACGCCTCTCCAGCAAGGTTAAAAAATCACTTCAATACAGATGTATTCGAGATAAAATTGCTAACAGAATGTTAATTTAATTTGCCATTTTAGGGAATTTTGATATGGTTCACCAACTTTCGCACCCGCCCCAAACATAGAGTAGGTGGCCATAAGCCATGACCATTCGCGCAACTTACACCTTTACCGACGCGACTAACACCGCAGCTTCCTATAAGAATGCTATTCAATCGAATCTCACGGCGGCGGTCGAAGCGTGGTCCAAGGTGCTCGCGGGCGATGCGAGTATTCAGATTAGCGTTCAAACGTCGGGTTCGATCGGCAGCAATTACGGCGGCGGCTTTGCGGCGGATCTCGTGACGCACGGAGTTTCCGGTGGTAAATACCAGACGGAAGCGACGTTTGGTCACCAAATTCGGACGGGAATCGACGCAAACGGTAGCAAGTTCGACGCCAATATCATCATTAACGGTTATGGGTTGGATGAATTTTTCTTCGACCCATCGCCTTACGATAGCGGGGGAGATATCCCGAGCGATAAGTATGATTTTTATTCGTTGATGCTATACTCTGTTGGTAAAGCCCTTGGTTTTCATGGATTTCAAACAGCGGCGGCTAGTATTTACAGTAGAACCTATAAAACCATCTATGATGACCTCGTGGTTTATAAAGGTGGCACGCCCTATTTCAGCGGTGAAAACGTTAGAAAATATTATGGTTCGGATCTTGCGTTAAACCCGAATGATATTTACTCCATTAATACGAAAATATATAATGGCGAGCAGTTTACCAATAGCGCCGTTAGCGAATCGGTTCTCCTCGGGCAGCGTCGGCAAATTTCGGCAATCGAAAAAGCCATGCTCGCCGACCAAGGGATTGGTACGGATCAGGCTGATATTTTAAAAGCCCATATCGATGTTTCGGGAAAGTCGATCAAACTCAATGCCGGGGCTGGAACCGATACGATCGTTTACGACGGCCGGAAAGCTGACTATTCGGTTAAATACTCGGCCGCCGACGGGACCTACAAAGTAACCGGCAAGGGTTATGCCGATACATTGATTTCAGCCGAGCAAATTCGGTTTAGCGACGGCACCTATTGGATTGAAGATGCCGCTGGGGTGACTAATGGTGTTCACCGCTTCTATAATACTGCGACGAATTCCCATTTTTATACTGGCTCAAATGCAGAAACCAATAGCGTGCGCACGTCGATGCCCTATGCTGTCGAGGAAGGATTTGCCTTTGCCTCGGCGAGCGGTAAGACCGGCCTTGAGGTGTTCCGCTTCCAGAATGAAAAAACCGGCGCGTATTTTTATACGATCAGCACGTCTGAGCGGGACTCTATTCTAAAATCGCTACCGCAGTTTTCGTATCAGGGAAGCAGTTTCAAAGCCTATACCGCCGACAATGGCCCGCAGGAAGAACTTTATCGGTTCTACAATACGGCCAGCGGCGCGCATTTCTTCACAACGTCCGAAGCGGAGCGCGATAATATTGTCGCCAACCTTCCTCTCTTGACCTACGAGGGCGTTGCCTTCTACGTCGATATTATGACCTAAGCTGAAAAAAGTAGGGCCGCCCTGAGGGGCGGCCCTTTTTTGTGTTTCTACTCGACCAGTTCGGCTTCCGGCTCCGTCGCCTTGCGGCCCGGTGCGGAGGTAACAAGGAACGAGAGTTCCCCATCGCTCCCCACATCCACCTGAACATGCCCACCGTGGGCGAGCTTGCCGAACAGCAGTTCCTCGGCCAGCGGCTTTTTGACCGTATCTTGGATGACGCGGGCTAGAGGGCGCGCGCCATAGAGCGGATCGAAACCTTTCTTCGACAGCCAGGATTTGGCCGCTTCCGTTAGTTCCAGCACCACATGACGGTCGGCCAATTGCGCTTCGAGTTGGATAACGAACTTATCCACGACCCGATCCATCACCTCCGGCGACAGGTTGGCGAAGGGGATGGTGGCGTCCAGACGATTGCGGAACTCGGGCGTAAACATCCGCTCGATGGCTTCTTTATCCTCGCCCGTGCGCCGTTCCCGCTCGAACCCGAAGGCGGCTTTAGCCATATCGGCCGCGCCCGCATTCGTCGTCATGATCAGGATCACATTCCGGAAATCGACATTCTTGCCGTTGTGATCGGTCAGTTTGCCGTGGTCCATCACTTGCAGCAGGATATTGTACAGGTCCGGGTGGGCCTTTTCGATTTCATCCAGCAGCAGCACGCAATGGGGGTTCTGATCGATGGCATCGGTCAAGAGCCCGCCCTGATCGAAGCCTACATAGCCCGGCGGCGCACCAATCAGGCGGCTAACGGTATGGCGCTCCATATATTCCGACATGTCGAAGCGTTTCAGTTCGATGCCTAAAAGCCGCGCCAACTGGCGCGCCACTTCGGTCTTCCCGACGCCGGTAGGGCCGGAGAAAAGATAGTTCCCAATCGGCTTTTCAGCATCGCGCAGCCCCGCCCGCGCCAGTTTGATGGCGCTGGAGAGGGCTTTGATGGCTTCATCTTGCCCGAAGACCACCGTGGAAAGATCGCGCTCAAGGGTTTTCAGCACTTCGCGGTCGTCCGACGAGACGGCCTTTGGCGGGATTCGGGCGATTTTGGCAACCACCCCCTCCACGTCTTTCACCGAAATCGTCTTCTTGCGTTTCGACAGCGGCAGCAGCATTTGCGCCGCCCCCACTTCGTCGATCACATCGATAGCCTTATCGGGCAGCTTGCGGTCGTTGATATAGCGCGCCGAAAGCTCCACCGCTGTGCGGATAGCCTCATTGGTGTAGCGCACCTTATGGTGCTGCTCGTAATAGGGCTTGAGGCCCTTGAGGATCTTGATCGAATCTTCCACCGAAGGTTCGGCCACATCGATCTTCTGGAAGCGCCGCACCAACGCGCGGTCTTTTTCGAAGTAGCTGCGGTATTCCTTATAGGTAGTCGAGCCGATGCAGCGCAGGTTGCCCGCCGCTAACGCCGGTTTCAGCAGGTTCGAGGCATCCATCGCCCCGCCCGAGGTTGCGCCGGCGCCGATAATCGTGTGGATTTCATCAATGAACAGCACGGCATTGGGATGGGCTTCAAGCTCGCCCAAAACTTGCTTCAACCGCTCTTCAAAATCGCCGCGATAACGCGTGCCCGCCAAGAGTGCGCCCATATCGAGCCCGAAGATAGTCGCGCCCAGCAACACTTCCGGCACATCGCCATCGACGATACGTTTCGCCAGCCCCTCGGCAATCGCGGTTTTCCCCACGCCCGGATCGCCCACATAAAGCGGGTTATTCTTCGTGCGACGGCACAAGATCTGGACGGTGCGATCCACTTCAGCCTCACGGCCGATCAGCGGATCGATCTTGCCGTTCGCCGCCTTCTTATTCAGATCGACGCAATAAGCTTCAAGCGCTTCTTGGCCCTTTTTCGCCTCTTTCCCCTCTTTCGGGGGCGATGACGGCGCAGCTTCCTCTTCAGCCCCCGCCGTGCGGCGGGTTTCCGAGCGGCCCGGCACTTTGGCGATACCGTGGGAGATGAAGTTCACCGCGTCGAACCGGCTCATATCCTGCTCTTGCAGGAAATACACGGCGTGACTTTCCCGTTCCGAGAACAGCGCCACCAGCACATTCGCGCCCGTAACTTCCGCCCGGCCCGACGATTGCACGTGGATCACCGCCCGCTGCACGACGCGCTGGAAGCCGGAGGTTGGCTTTGCGTCTTCGGTTCGGCTGCTGACGATATTCGACAGCTCGTTATCGAGATAATTGGTTAGGTCGCGGCGCAGCTTATCGAGATCGACACCGCAGGCGCGAAACACGCCCAACGCATCTTGATCGTCGGTGAGAGACATCAGGAGATGCTCCAGCGTGGCAAACTCGTGCCGACGCTTATTGGCAAGCTCCAGGGCCGTATGCAGGCTCTTTTCCAGGTTCCGCGAGAGCATTAAGGCTACTCCTTCTCCAAGGTGCACTGCAAAGGGTGCTGGTGTCGGCGGGCAAAGTCCATCACTTCCGTGACTTTCGTTTCCGCCACCTCATAGGTGAAGACACCGCACACCCCCACACCACGCTGATGGACATGCAGCATAATCCGCGTGGCTTCTTCCTTATTCTTCTGGAAAAACCTTTCGAGAATGTGAACGACGAACTCCATCGGCGTGTAATCGTCGTTTAACATAAGAACCCTGTACATAGACGGCTTCTTGGTCTTTGGCTTGGCCTTGACCGCAACGCCCGTATTATTGCCAGGATTTCCGTTTTTCAGATCGTCGCTCATTCTACTCGAAGGTATTTTCCGCACGGGTGGGAGGGATTGGGTTGGAGAAATAGGGAACTATCTGGTCAGGCGGCGCGTTTAAACTGCCGGGCCGTGATTCATCATATGAGATGAAATCCGCCTTAGAAAAGGGGGGTTCTATCGCAGTGCCACAGGTTTTACCGGCCAAGGCAAGCGCCTTTCCTGACGTGCCCCGCTAAGCCCCTGAATTTGCCTACTTAACGCCGTTAGCATCCCTGCCATCCCCCTGTCGCTCAAAATGGCGTGACGATTGCTTCTGCTTCACTGTAGCCTGACACGGTCGCGTGTCGTTGATCCGGTGATATACGGTTGCCGGATGGAAGCTTCGATCGAGTCCCCTCCAACGCTTGACGCGAGGCCCTGCCCATGTTCATCCGCTATGGCTATGAAATCACTTTAAACTGCGCGCAACCAACCGCGCTGGTCTGCCTCCTGTCGGTCACGGCGGATCGGGATGCCGATATTCGTGTGCCGGAAACGACCTTCACCAACCCTTCGGTGCCGACGACGGTCTACCACGACCTCTTCGGCAACTTGTGTCGCCGGATGGTGGCGCCCGCGGGCGACATCACCATTTGGGGCGATGCTACCATCGAAGATTCAGGTTTAGTCGACCGGGCCAATTTCGCGGCGCGGGAAATTCCCGTAACCGATTTACCCGATTCCTGCCTCGTCTATCTGATGGGCAGCCGCTATTGCGAAACTGATAAGCTGAGCCAAACCGCTTGGGATCTGTTCGGCCATCTGCCGCCGGGCTGGGCCCGCGTGCAGGCCGTGTGTGATTTCGTGCACAAGCATATTCGCTTTGATTACATGCAGGCGCGCTCCACCCGCACGGCCTTCGAAGCCTATAACGAAGGCATCGGCGTTTGCCGCGATTATGCCCATCTTGCCCTCACGCTCTGCCGCTGCCTGAATATTCCAGCGCGCTACATTAATGGGCATTTGGGCGATATCGGCGTGCCGGTGGTCAATCCCATGGATTTTAGCGCCTGGATTGAGGTTTTCTTAGAGGGCGAATGGTATACCTTTGACCCGCGCAATAATAAGCCGCGCATTGGCCGCATTATCGTGGCCCGCGGTCGGGATGCCGCCGATATTCCGCTTATCAATTCCTTCGGCCCGCACCTGCTGAAATCCTTCCGCGTCTGGACCTATGAAGTGCCCGATCCCCGGCTTGGGCAATAAAGAAAAGGCTGGCCACCCGTTGGGGGTTGCCAGCCTTTTCGGCGCGTCGAATGGGGTTTAAGCCGCGCGGATATTCCCCAGGAACTCGGTGATTTCCGTACGCAGCGTGTTGCCCGCAAGTGTAAGCCGATCGGCGGCTTCCAGCACCACATCGGCGGCCTTTTTAGTCTCGCCAGCCCCTAAGGTGACATGGGCGATATTCTCGGTGACATGCTGGGTGCCATTGGCCGCCTGTTGTACGTTGCGGGTAATTTCCTGGGTTGCCGTCCCTTGCTCTTCCACCGCCGCCGCAACCGCCGAGGTGATTTCGTTCATCCGGTCGATGGTTTTGCCGATGGTTTCGATGGAGCCAACGACGGCACTGGTTTCGGTCTGAACGCCGGTGACTTGCGCTGCAATTTCCTCGGTGGCTTTCGCCGTTTGCTGCGCAAGGCTTTTGACTTCGGCGGCGACCACGGCAAAGCCCTTGCCCGCTTCCCCGGCGCGCGCCGCTTCGATGGTGGCGTTCAAGGCCAGAAGATTGGTTTGCGCGGCGATCCCGTTGATCATCGTCACCACCTCGCCGATGCGCTGGGCCGCGTCGCTAAGCTGGCGAACTTGGGAGACGGTACGCTCGGCCTCATCGGTCGCCCGCAAGGCAATCGAGGCGCTTTCCTGAACCTGTCGGCCGATTTCGCGTATTGAACTGCTGAGTTCTTCCGAAGCCGCCGCTACCGTCTGCACATTCGCCGACGCTTGCTCGGAGGCAGCCGCTACTGCCGCCGCTTGATCGTCGGTGCGCGCAGCATTGGTGCTCATCACATTGGCGGTGCCCTGCATTTGATCGGCCGCCGCGCCCATGGCCGTTAGAATTTCTGCCGTGCCCGAGCCGAAGGTCGCGATGAAGCTCTCAACTTTTTGCTGACGCTCCAGCTTGCGCGCCTGCTCTTGCGCTTGTTCGGCGTGCAACTGGTCGGCTTCGATGGCCTTGAGGCGCAGGTTTTCAATTGCACCCGCCATTTGACCGATTTCATTCTTGCGGTCGAGAAACGGCACCACCTGGTCGCGCTGGCCATTGGCGAGGACCGTCACGGTCTCGGTTAGTTTGAACAGCGGCGCCAAAACCTGACGCTGCATCAGAATAATCAGGCGCACGAGCGCAAACCCGGTGACGAGAACCAGAAAGCCGCCGAAAGCAAGGCGCCGATAAGCGTTGGAAACTTCTGCCTCAGCCCGACTCTGGCTTTCCAGAAGCGCGGCATTGCGCAGGCCCATAATGCTTTGCAACTGCGGGACGATCTCCGTCACCATCTCGGTCACACTCTTGCTATAGGGGGCCTGCTGGCGCGATTCGGCCAGGTGCGTGCCGACGATCTCGCGCCCGCGCGTCATATAGCCTTGCTCCATCGCCCGTTGCGCGGCCAGAAGCTCCGGCGTGGCCCCCACTTGCGCGATACCATTGCGCAACCGCTCCGACAGGGTCTCGACCCGCCCGCGCAACTGTTCGACGCGATCTGCTTCCACCTGTGTGAGCGGACGATTGGCGGTCATGCCCGTGCCCAAAGTCGCGGCCTGCTGGCCCGCGCTTTCACGCATATCGGCGGCAAGGCGCGCCAGCATATTCAAGGCCGCAACCGAAGGATCGGCAATCGTGGTTTCGGCTTCGAGCTTATTCAAGATGCCATCGGCCTGGGCGCTAATGGCGAACATGCGTTGGAAGTAACCCAGCACAATCTCGCCGCGCGCGCTGCGCGGTTTGGCAATATCGGTATCGACCGCCGCACGAACGCTGCTGAGCCCTTTGGTTAGGGTTGCCAGCGTCTCCTTCATCGCCGGCTCGCCGCCGAGGCTCGTAAGCCCAATCGAGACCTTCTGGATAAGATCGTCGGTGGCTTTGCGGGCCTGCTGAAGTTTGGCGAGCGCCGAGGCATCCGCCGCCGCTTCCGCTGCCAACAGATTATTCGACGGGCTGCGCTCCAGAGCTAAAAATTCGACCATGCGGAGTGTATCGGCAAAAACCGCCGCCGTGACCGATGCCCGATTCTTGGAAGACATGATGGAAACTTGTGTCGATAATATCTGAATCGCTAAAGCAAAAACGCAAACGCAAATAATGGCCAAGCCAAATTTTACGCGCGCACCGATACTGATTTTCGACACGACTGTCCCCTCACTATAGAATACGATTGCCAATACCCCTTGGACCTCGGAGGGTATTTTTCGGGTCAGACACTATGCGGGAATTTCTTAATTCAAGCTTAATATGATTATTTTATCAATTTTTTACTATGAATTAATTTTTGATTGATTCGGAAAAAATTTAGCCGCCAAAAGATCGAAGACGTAAATTTTGACAGGAAGACTGAAACAATTCACTGCATCTTGCGTTGATGGGCGACTTCGGCGATTTCATCGAGACGTATGCGATCTTTACGATCCTGCTCTGCTTTTTCGCGGGCTAGGCGATTGGCTTCGGCCACTTCGAATTTTTTCAACTCTCGATAAGCATCTGTTACCGCATCTTCGGCTTTTAAGATTTGCTCGCCGATTTGCAGCCGGTTTTGAACCAACGCTTCCCGCCGCCCACGCGCCCAGTCGGAATAAGTCGGCCAATAGCGGGCCAGCAGCATATCATTGGCCGCAAGTTGGCGTTCGCGCATCACTTCCTGATCGAGCGCAACGATAGAGGCATCGATCTGGGTGGCCAGATCTTCGAGCGCTCGCAGTTCGCGGCGTCGCTCATCCAACTCGAACTTACGATAGCGGATCAGCGGCTTGAGGGACTTGCTCACCCAACGCCACCGCTATTGAGAATATCGGCGAGTTGATAATAGCCCTGCACCAAATCGCCGCGCTCGCGCTTGCCTTGCGCTAGGAACTGTTCGATCAGCGGGTAATAGCGCATCGCCTCATCGGTCTTGGGGTCGGAGCCGGGGCGGTAGGCCCCCAGCCGGATCATTTCCGCCATATCCTCATAGGCCGCAAGCATCTGACGGGCGCGCGAAACGACGCCATTTTCATCGTCCGTATTGCAGCCCGGCATAACGCGGCTAACCGAGCGCAAAATATTGATGGCGGGGTAGCGGCCCCGATCGGCAATGGTGCGTTCCAGCACGATATGCCCGTCGAGAATACCGCGCACGGCGTCCGAAATCGGCTCGTTATGGTCGTCGCCTTCGACCAGCACGGTGAAGAGGCCTGTGATCGACCCGGAGCCGCGCAAGCCCGGCCCGGCCCGCTCCAGCAGGCGCGGCAGTTCGGCAAAGACCGATGGCGTATACCCTTTACTGGCGGGCGGCTCGCCAACCGACAGGCCGATTTCGCGTTGGGCCATTGCAAAGCGGGTGACGCTATCCATGAGGCAGAGAACATTCTTACCCTGGTCGCGGAAATATTCGGCGACCGACAGCGTCAGATAGGCAGCTTGGCGGCGCATCAACGGCGGCTGATCGGAGGTTGCCACCACCAACACCGAGCGCGCCAAGCCTTCCGGCCCGAGATCGTCGTGAATAAAGTCCTGCACTTCGCGGCCGCGTTCGCCAATCAGCCCGATCACAATGACATCGGCAGACGTGTAGCGCGCGATCATCGAGAGCAGCACGGATTTACCTACGCCGGAACCCGCGAAAATGCCCATGCGCTGCCCCTGGCAGCAAGTGAGGAACTGATTGAGTGCCCGCACGCCCATATCAATCTTGCCTGCGACACGCTGCCGCTGGTGTGCGGGCGGCGGCGCATTTCTTAACGGATAGGCGATTTGCCCCGCATTGAGCGGCCCCAAATCATCAATCGGCTCGCCCATGCTGCCAACGACCCGGCCCAGCCAACTTTCGTGCGGATAGATCACTGGGTCGGTTTGCGCGATTTCGGCTCGGCAGCCCAAACCGACACCGTCCAGCGTTCCGAAGGGCATCGCTAACGCCCGTTCACCCTTGAAACCAACGATTTCCGCCGGTACGCGCCGGTCGCCACGCGCGATGATCGTCACCCGGTCGCCGACCGAAAGCGCCCGCTGCACCCCGCCGATTTCCACCATCATGCCCAAAACGCCGACGATGCGGCCATGCAGAACATGGTCAGCCATCCGGCCGACGCTGGAAATAAGGTTATCAATCAGCATCGCGCCGCTCCCCTTTGATACGCTTGGATAATAGCGAAGTGTAGCCCCAAAGGGAACCGGATCTATGACTCGGACAGCGCATATCCGCTTGCTTTATTGTGAGATATTAGGGATAGTTAACGGACATTAACCAATTTATCGAGCTCCTGGGCGGCTCGTTTAAGGTGGGGCACTATGCGGATTCTCTTAGTTGAGGACGATGCCGCAACGTCGAAGAGCATCGCACTGATGCTGTCTTCCGCTGGCTACATTGTCGATACCACCGATTTGGGCGAAGATGGCGTCGAGATCGGTAAGCTTTATGATTATGACATTATCCTGCTGGATTTGATCCTTCCGGATATTGACGGGTATGAAGTGTTGCGCCGTTTCCGCCAAGCGCGGGTGCGCACGCCGATTCTGATCCTTTCCGGCCTGTCGGAACTCGATCATAAGATTAAGGGCCTGGGGTTCGGGGCCGACGATTATCTGACCAAACCGTTCGATAAGCGCGAGTTGGTAGCCCGGATTCAGGCCATCGTCCGCCGGGCGAAGGGCCATTCGGATTCGGTCATCCGCACGGGGCGCCTAACCGTGAACCTCGACGCTAAAACCGCCGATGTCGATGCCAAGCCCCTGCATCTCACCGGCAAGGAATATGGCATTCTGGAACTGTTGGCCTTACGCAAAGGCACAACGCTGACCAAGGAAATGTTCCTCAATCATCTCTACGGCGGCATTGACGAGCCTGAACTGAAGATCATCGACGTCTTCGTCTGCAAGCTGCGCAAGAAGCTTAGCACGGCCACCGGCGGCGATAATTATATCGAAACCGTCTGGGGCCGTGGCTATGTGCTGCGCGAAAACGGCAACGAAACCGCGCCGGAACCGAAAAAAGCCAGCGCCTAAAGTCCCGAGCAGTAAGATCATGCGATCTTACTGCCGTATCAGATATATGGTTTTTTATATTAATTTAATATTTGTTTAGCCTTTCCATATCTCCCCCCTCTCGTTTTTTCACCACGCCCGCCCTTGCCGTGGTGCAGTTTGTTGTTATAGTAATTTCAGAAATTACTGAAATTACGGAACACGCCGATGCACCTCTCGCCGCTCCTTCAATCCTTCGTGCTGCATTTCGGCGAAATGGGCAGCCGCTGGGGCATCAACCGCACCGTGGGGCAAATTTACGCGCTGCTCTTCGCCGCTGCTGAGCCGCTGAACGCCGATCAGATTATGGAAAAGCTCGGTTTTTCCCGCTCGAACGTCAGCATGGGGCTTAAGGAGCTCCAAACCTGGAACCTCGTGCGGCTTATTCACCGCCCCGGCGACCGGCGGGATTATTTCACCACGCCGGACGATATTTGGGCCATCGTCCGCACCCTGGCGGAAGAGCGCAAAAAGCGCGAGATCGACCCCACCCTCTCCGTCTTACGCGAATTGCTCATGCAAACGCCGGGCAATGAGGACGAGCGCCACGCCCAAGGGCGTATGCGCGAAATGCACGACCTCATCGAACTGCTCACCCGCTGGTATGGCGACGTGCAGGGGCTCGATACCGAACGGCTGGTGATGCTGCTGTCGCTGGGCGCGCGGGTGCAAAAGATTTTGGAAATCAAAGACAAGTTCACTTCCCTGCCCGGTCGCCGTGCCCGCCCAGCCCGCGCGGGTGAAACGAGCTCCGATACCCCCTTCGAGCCCGATCTCGACCCAAACCTCGATCCCACCTTCTCCAAAGGAGATACCTGATGGATGCCGTCATGCTGGCGCGCCTTCAGTTTGCCGCCAATATTTCCTTCCACATCCTCTTCCCCACCATCACCATTGCCTTGGGCTGGGTGCTGTTGTTCTTCAAACTGCGCTACAATCGCAGCGGCGATACCAAATGGATGGACGCGTATAATTTCTGGGTGAAGATCTTCGCCCTCTCCTTTGCCATGGGCGTCGTCTCCGGCATTACCATGAGCTTCCAGTTCGGCACCAATTGGCCGGGCTATATGGAAAAAGTCGGCAATATCGCGGGGCCATTGCTGGCCTATGAGGTGATGACGGCCTTCTTCCTCGAAGCCGTTTTCCTTGGAATCATGCTGTTCGGCTTTCGCAAGGTCGCGGGCTGGGTGCATACGCTGGCGACTTTTCTTGTCGCTTTTGGCACCACCATGTCGGCCTTTTGGATCATCGCGCTCAATTCTTGGATGCAAACGCCCCAAGGGTTTGAAATGCGCGACGGCGTGGCCCATGCGACCGACTGGATCGCCATTATCTTCAACCCGTCGATGCCCTATCGGCTTACCCACATGCTGATCGCCTCCGGCCTCACCGTGGCGTTTCTGGTCGCGGGCCTCTCGGCCTATCGCTGGCTGAAGGGCGACCGCAGCCCCGCCGTGCCCGCCGCGCTGAAAACCGGAGTTTGGCTCGCGGCCCTGCTGATCCCCGTGCAGATTTTCGTTGGCGATTTGCATGGGCTGAACACGCTGGAGCATCAACCGCAGAAAATCGCCGCGATGGAAGGCAATTGGGAAACGGGGCCGAACGTGCCTTTCCTGCCCTTCGCCTGGCCCGATGAAGCCGCCCGGCGCAACCACTTCGAGATCGCCATTCCCAATGGGGCCAGCTTGATCTTGAAGCATTCGGCTGACGGCGTCGTGCCCGGCCTCAACGATTACATCGGCAATCACCCGCCGGTGAAGCCTGTGTTCTTCGGCTTCCGCATCATGGTGGGCATGGGCCTCGCGATGCTCGCCCTCTCCTGGCTCGGCGCGTTTCTGCTGCTTCGGCGCGGCAGTCTTCCGCCACTGGTCGCCCGGCTGTTCGTTCTCATGAGTTTTTCGGGCTGGATCGCAACGCTCGCGGGCTGGTACGTCACCGAAATCGGCCGACAGCCCTGGCTGGTGACGGGGGTGCTGACGACCGCCCAAGCCGCCTCCAACGTTCCCGCGCCAATGATCGGCATCTCGCTCGCGGCCTATCTGCTGGTCTATGCGGCGCTGCTCACGGCCTATATCGGCGCGCTCTTCTACCTCGCGCGCAAAGCGGTCGGCGCGACGCCTGCCTCTAAAGCCTATCCCTTCGTTCCCGTAGCGGCGGAGTAACCCCCATGCTGACCCTTTTTGGTGATCCGACCGTGTGGCTCCCCCTGGTGTTTGCCGGGCTGATGGGCCTTTCAATCCTCATCTATGTCGTCCTTGACGGGTACGATCTCGGCGTTGGGCTGCTGTTTTCTGTGGCGGAGGACGCGCAGAAAGACCGGATGATTGCCGCCATCGGCCCCTTCTGGGACGCGAACGAGACGTGGCTCGTGCTGGCGGTCGGCCTGCTGCTGGTGGCTTTCCCCGCCGCCCACGGCATGATTCTGACCGCGCTCTACCTGCCCGTGCTGATTATGCTCATCGGCCTCATTTTACGCGGCGTCGCCTTCGAGTTCCGCGCCAAGGTGAAGCCGAAGCAAAAGGGTTGGTGGAACCGGGCCTTCTTTATCGGCTCGCTGATGACCGCTTTGTCGCAAGGCTGGATGCTCGGCTTCTACGTGATGGGCCTTACCGAAACCGCCACCACCTACGGTTTTGCCGCCCTCACCGCCGTCTGCCTTGCCGCGAGCTATGCCTTCATCGGCGCGACCTGGCTGATTTTTAAGACCGAAGCGACGCTGCAAAAGCAAGCCGTGGTTTGGGCGCAGCGCTGCCTGATCTTCCTCGTCGTGGGTCTTGCCGCCGTTTCCATCGCTAGCCCCTGGGTGAGCCCGCGCATTTTCGAGAAATGGTTCAGCCTGCCGAACATCATTCTGCTCGCCCCCTTACCGATTGCCTGCGGGGCCTTGATGCTCGGCGTCGCCCTGGTGCTGAAGCATCTCCCCACCACGACCGACCGCTTCGCCTGGGTGCCGTTTGCCGGGGCCGTGGGGATTTATACGCTGGCCTTCTTTGGCCTCGCCTATTCCTTCTTCCCCTATGTCGTGCCGGAGAAGCTGACGATTTTTGCGGCGGCCAGCGCGCCGGAAAGCCTGCTGATTATGCTGATCGGGGCGCTCTTCGTGCTTCCGGCGATCATCGGGTATAGCGCTTTCGCCTATTTCGTCTTCCGAGGGAAGGCAACCGAGTTGCGCTACGACTAGGTTTTTGGGGGGCGGCGTCTTGCACGCCCCCCGTATTCCTCCCAGCTTAGGGGCAGTCCTAACCCTGCGTGAGGTTCCGTGTCATGCCCCACCGTCTCGCCGCCCTCTGCCTGGGGCTTCCCCTCGCCCTCGGCACCATTCTCCCCGCCGCTGCCCATCACGGTTGGTCCTGGGCCGAAAGCGAGCCTTTCGAATTGCAGGGCCGCATCGAGCGCATTTCGATGGACCCGCCGCACCCGACCCTGCACGTCAAAGCCGCCGACGGCATCCTCTGGCAGGTCGATCTGGGCAACCCGAACCAAACGGCGCGCTCCGGCTTTACTGGGACGACGGCTAAGCCGGGCGATGCCATCCTCGTACTCGGCAACCGGTCCTTAGAGAAAAACACGGCGCATATGAAGGCGGTGCGCATCACCCTCGCGGGCCAGAAATACGATATCTACCCCGAGCGCATCCGCCAGCCGTAAACGTGACACCGCTCGATTGGCTCGCAGCGACGCCCGTGGCGGCGGCGCTGCGCGGCTCCCCCACCCTCTATCTCATCGTGAATGCCGCCCATATTCTCGGGATCGGCTTGATCCTCGGCGCGATTCTGCCGCTGGATTTGCGGTTGATGGGATTTTTTCGCCGCGCACTGCTGCCGGTCATCGGGCCGTTCCTGGTCCGCGCCGCCGCGACCGGCGTCGCCCTTGCCCTCGGCACCGGGCTTGCTCTTTTCTCCGTCCAACCTGCTGAATATATCGCTAATTTTGCTTTCGTAACGAAACTTACCTTGCTGACCGGGCTTGCGGGACTCATCATCGTGCAGCACACCAATCCCGGCTTTCGGGCCGCACTTCAGGGCTATCCGGTGCCGCTGTCCGTCCGCCTATGTGCGCTTCTCTCCTTCCTGCTGTGGCTCGCCGCCCTGCTGGCGGGCCGTTGGATCGGCTTTCTGTAGAAAATTATGCTTCGGCAACCGAACTAACTTGACTCCTGCTTCAAGCCACTATATTTCGGTAGCCGAAGCATAGGAGCCGCCGCGATGGAAACGCCTTTCGATAAGATCAACGACCCCATCGGCATCCGCGTCGCCGCCGGGCTCTCGCGGCTGGCGCTGGCGTTGAAAACCAATGCCCAGCAGGGGGTAGCCCCGCACGGGCTATCCCCAACGCAAGGCCAGATCCTCACCCTGCTGCGCAATCACACCGAGGGGCTGCGCCCCAGCCTGCTCGCTCAGTCGCTGGCCATCAAAGCCCCGGCGATGACCGAAGCCTTGCAACCCTTGCTGGCGCGCGGGCTCTCGGTCCAGACCCCCGACCCTGAAGATGGCCGGGCCAAGCGGATTTCGATTACCGATGCGGGATTTGCCTTGCTCGCGACCATCGCCGATTGGCCCGACGCGCTGCTGGAAACCGTGGCTAACCTGCCGCCGCTGGAGCAAGCCGTCTTCTACCGGGTCATCCTAAAAATGATCCGGCAGATGCAGGTCCAGGGCACGATTCCCGTTGGTCGCCTCTGCATTACCTGCACGCATTTCCGCCCGAACGTGCATGCCGATGCGGACACACCGCACCATTGCGCTTTGGTCGATGCCCCCTTTGGCGACCGGCATTTGCGCCTTGACTGCCCCGAGCAGTCCCCCGCCCCGCCCGATCTTGCCGAAGCCGCGTGGCGGCGGTTCCTCGCCGCGCCGACACCCGCCTTTCCCGTGTAACCCCCCGAAGGACTAACATCATGAACCTTTCCAACGCGGCCCGCGTGGCCGTGAGCGCTCTTCTTTTGTCTGCCGCCCCGGCGCTCGCCCACGATATCAAAGCAAAAGCCAATCCCGGCACATCGGCCCCTTTCGATCTGGTCGAAACCAGCATTCGCGTTGACGGTCCGCAGCTTGTGTTCCGCAGCCAGGTGCGGGGCACCGCTGGCAGCGAACGCCCAACCGCCACGGGCCAGTTTGCTGGCGCGCCGGTCTATGCCTATGTCTGGCCGACCAGCTTGAACAGCGGCGATATCGGCTTTGAGCGCGATCAAGGGATTGTTGCCCTGGCCGCCACCTTCCACCCAGATTTCGACGATGCCGCGAAGGGGGCCAAGAATCGCGACGTTTGGCATAGCCATTGGGTCATTCTCGCCCCCGATGCGGCCTGCGGCGGCGGCTTGAAAGTCCGGGATATCCCGAAGGACGCAAAGCCGAAAGTGCCGGAAACCTGGCCCGGCGTGCCGCTATTGATCGATAGCCCCGCCTATCCGCCTGAGTTTAAGGGCGAGGCCATCGAAATCCGCGTTCCGCGCGCCGCCATCGGGGTCCCCGCGAATTTCAAATTCGACGGCGTTACGGCGGGACTGAAGGTCAATGCCAATTTGCACGCACCACTGTTATGCGTCGATGCCGTCTTTAAGGTCGCTTCCGGCGATCTCAGCCTTCCGGGGCAGGTCACAGGGCAATAGGAGAGAGCCATGCCAAAACTTCGCCCCGCGCCCGCTTGGTCGGTCGAGACCTGGTTGAACTCCCCGCATCCGCTGACCCTGGAGGGGTTCCGTGGTCGCGTCGTTCTGCTGGGCACCTTCCAGATGCTGTGCCCCGGCTGCGTGCAGGTTGGCCTACCGCAGCTTGCGCGCGCCTATGATCTCTTCCCGCGCGATCAAGTCGCCGTGATCGGCCTACATACCGTCTTCGAACACCATAGCGCCATGAACGAAGGGGCGTTGCGCGCCTTCGTTCATGAATATCGGTTGAAATTCCCCATCGGCATCGACCGCCCCGGCTCCCCCTTGCCCGAAACCATGGCGCGGTACGATTTGCAAGGCACGCCCAGCGTCATCCTGATCGACCAGCAGGGCCGCTTGCGCCTGAAACGCTTCGGGCATGTGGATGATCTTTGGTTGGGTGCCCAGATCGGCGCGCTGTTGACCGAGCCGCTCGGCCAAGCCGATTTTTCGGAAACCGCCGCCTGCACCCCGGAAGGATGCACGCCATGAGCCGATCCGCGCTGGTTTTTCGCCATATCACCTTTGAAGATTTGGGCAGTTTTGCCGAACCGCTCGCGGCGGCGGGCTATCAAATCACCTATTTAGATCCATCGGTCGAAAGCCTCGCCGGGATCGATCCGAACGCCGCCGATCTCTTGATCGTCCTCGGCGGGCCGATTGGGGCCTATGAGGCGGCCCTCTACCCCTTCCTGACGGCAGAACTCGCCTTCATCGACGCGCGGCTCTCAGCGAAGCGCCCCACACTTGGTCTCTGCCTCGGCGCGCAATTGATGGCCCACGCCCTCGGCGCAACGGTCGCGCCGATGGGGGTGAAGGAAATCGGCTGGTCGCCCCTCACCCTCACACCGGAGGGGCAGGCCAGCCCATTGAAGGCGCTCAACGGGGTGCCGGTGCTGCATTGGCATGGCGACGCCTTCACCCTGCCGCCCGGCGCTACCCGGCTTGCGGAAACGGCGATTTGTTCACAGCAAGCCTTCGCCCTCGGCCCCACCATCCTCGGGTTCCAGTGCCACCCGGAGGGCTGGGAACGCGGGTTCGAGCGTTGGCTGGTCGGGCACGCGGGCGAGTTGGCGGCGGCGGGGATCGATATTGCCGCCTTGCGCGCCGATGCCATCCGCTTCGGCTCCGGCGCTAGCCGCGCCGCCCGCCAAATGCTGCGCGATTGGCTAGAGGCTTTGCCCGCGTGATCGGCTAAACTCGCCCGATGAGCCGCAGCAACCGTCTGTTTTCCCTCGTCGAAGCCCTGCGCCGCCACCGCTATCCGGTGACGGCGGCGGCTTTGGCCGAGGAGTTGGGCGTATCGGTGCGCACCATCTACCGCGATATCCAAACCCTCGTCGGCCAAGGCGCGACGATTGAGGGGGAAGCCGGACTTGGCTATCTGCTGAAGCCCGACTTTCTGCTGCCGCCGCTGATGTTCGCCGAAAGCGAGTTGGAAGCCCTTGGGCTCGGCATGCGCTGGGTCGCGCAGCAGGAGGATTCTGAGCTTGCCCGCGCCGCCCGACATGTGCTGGCAAAAGTGATGGCCGTGCTCCCGCCCGATCTAGCCGCGCAAGTGGAAGGGGCCGGGCTGCTGGTGCCGCCGACGCGCTCAACCGGGCCCGAAACCATCCTGCCGCCCGGCGATCTGCTCGCCGATCTGCGCCAAGCCCTGCGCAATGAGCAAAAACTGCGGATCCACTACCGCGACCGCGACGCCCAGGCGAGCGAGCGGATCATTTGGCCGATTGCCCTCGCGTTTTTCCGCGACGCGCGCGTACTTGCCGCCTGGTGCGAAGCGCGGCAAGATTACCGCCATTTCCGGCTGGACCGGATTCACGCGCTGGAGATTCTGCCCGACCGCGCCCCGATCCGCCGCCGAACGCTGATGATCCGCTGGCGGCGCAGCCTGAATATTCCCGACCCGGACCAACCCGCGCGCTCCTGACAGAATCTGACACTGCCTCCCCTCACTCTCTGCCTATCGGCGCTGCCGACTGAAGCTGAGGAGAGAGCGAGATGTTGCCCCTGAATCATCCCCCTGGAAATTGGATTGCGGTTGCCTCCGCCGACCACGTTGCCCGTGGGCTTGAGTGGGGCATTATGCAGGTTTGCCACGGCAAGGCCGCGCCGCTGAAACGGATCAAGCCCGGCGATAGGGTGGCCTATTATTCCCCGACCGAAAGTTTCCATCGCGTCGGCCCGCCGGGGGCGCGCTGCCAAGCCTTCACGGCCCTGGGAACCGTCCGCTCGGGCGAGGCCTATCAAGTGACGATGGCCGAGGATTTTCACCCTTTCCGCCGGGATGTTCTGTGGCAGGCGCAAGGCCGCGCCTCGATCCTACCGCTGCTGGAGCAGCTTTCCTTCACCCGAGGCAAGCGGTCGTGGGGCTATGCCTTCCGCTTCGGCCTTATTCCCGCAACCGCGGCCGATCTGGATTTGATCGCCGCCACCCTATCCCCCATCCCTGTTAAGGAACTTGAATATGTCTAACAATGTCGCCGTTTGGTTCGAAATTCCCTCGGCGGATTTTGACCGGGCCACCGGCTTTTACGAAAGCCTCTTCGGCGTTTCTTTACGCCGCGAAGACCTCGGGCCGAACCGCCTTGGCATTTTCCCCTACGAACAACCCGCTCTCTCGGGCTGCGTCATTTCCGGCCCCGCTTACCGTCCCGCCAATGATGGCCCGGTGATTTACCTGAACTGCGAAGGCCGTTTAGACGATCTGTTAAGCCGCATCGAAACCCTGGGCGGCGGAATCGTTACGCCGAAAACCGCGCTGCCGCCCGGCATGGGCTTCTTCGCCCATATCCGCGACAGCGAGGGCAACCGCGTCGGACTGCATAGCGAAGCGTAACTTTTGGGGGATGGGCGGCGAAACAGGATAAGTAACCTTCTTGGAGATTTCCGATGAAATTCGCCGCCCTTGCCTTAACCGCCGTGCTGTCGTTTGCCGCGACAATGGCGAGTGCGCTGGAGAGCAAACCCTATACGGCTGCGGCCCTTGCCGAAGCGCAGAACGCGGGAAAGCCGGTTGCCCTACATTTTCATGCCGATTGGTGCTCCACCTGCCGGGCGCAGACAAAAGTCTTCGGCGCCCTCAAAAGCGAAACAGACTTGGATATGACGATTTTGGTGGCCGATTACGATAAGGAAACCGAGTTGAAGCGCGCGCTCAAGGTTCGCACGCAGTCCACCCTCATCGTTTACAAAGGCAAGACCGAAACAACGCGCCTTGCGGGCGACACCAAAACGGACGCCTTGCGCAAAGCCCTAAAGTCCGCGCTGTAAGATGGTCTCCTTGACGCAAGCCGGGCTCAGTCTCGCTGCGGGCAGTTTGACGACGCTGAGCCCCTGTGTTTTCCCGATTCTGCCGTTGGTGGTGGGAAGCGCTACCGCCCGTCACCCCCTCGCCCCTGTGGCAATGGCCGGGGGGATGATTCTGTCTTTCGCCGCCCTGGGGGTTCTCATTGGGTTGTTCGGTGCCAGTTTGGGCTTCGATGCCGATGCGCTGCGCCCCATCGGCGGAAGCCTGCTACTGGCTTTTGGGCTTGTCATGCTTATTCCCGCGCTGGATAGCCGGTTCTCAGCCCTGCTGACCCCCATAGCGAGTGGGGCGGCGCGACTGAGTTCAAGCGGGTCCTCTGCCGATCTCGGGGGGGCGCTGTTGATCGGGGCGACGCTTGGGCTGGTTTGGAGCCCCTGCTCCGGCCCGCTGCTCGCGTCAACCCTCACCTTGGCCGCAAGTGAAGGGGGCGCGCTGACGGGGGGCGGGCTCTTGGCCCTGTTCGGCTTTGGCGCGGCTCTGCCATTGTTGGGGGTCGCCTATGCCTCGCGGCAAACCTTGGCCAAGCTCCGCCCGGCCTTATTGACCCGAGGGGGCACGCTCAAAAAGGCGTTCGGCCTTCTTCTCGGCCTCGCCGGATTAGCCGTTTTGACCGGGTTTGATAAGCGTTTAGAAGCCGCCATACTCGATGTGTTACCCGAGTCTTGGACCGCGCTGACGGTGTTATTCTAGTCCTGGCGCTTGAATACCCGCAGCGTGCCGATGCGTTTCAAGAGCCGGTAGTGGGTGAATTCGTCCGCGAACCGAGGGTCTTGGCCAAAAAACTCCAAATAATCGAGCGGGCGCAGCCGAAAAGCCGCCTCATCTTGCGAGGTTTCGGCCAAGATCAGCGACGGTTTTTCGCGCCGCACCGAGTCGGCGACGCGCGTCAGCAGCAGCGTTTCCGCCGGGGAGCGCGCTTCGGGCGGGTGCAGGCGCAAGCGACCATCGGGGCCGGGCTCATCTGCGTCGTAGAGTGCAGGCAGCAGCCAAAGCGACATGAAGGGCATCGCTAACCGATTGCCGGTATAGTTCAGCACCGGGGAGGTCGGATCAATATATTGGGTCAGCCAGAGCACTGGGCGGCCCCCGCCCTCGCGGCGGATTAACTCTTCCACCACGCGGGCGTCGCTTTTGGCGTAATCGAATTGAAGCCGTAACGGTGGGCTGAGATGGCCGCCGAGCGCCATCAAGGCAATGGCGAACGCTGCCAGAATGCGCCCGTCCGGCACCGCCTGCCCCCGACTCAAAATCCCTGCCAATCCGTAGGCGGCAAGCAGAATCAGCAGAATCCGCGCAGGCAGAAAATGATAATCCCAATCCTTGAACTGCAAGAGCCCCGCCAGAACCGCCGCCAGCGCCATCAGCCATAGAACCGCCGCGACAGGACGCAGCCTGACCCGCAAGGCCCAGGGCGCAAGGCAGGCAAGACCGATCAACAGCGGCGGCAGTTCGACGCCAGTGATCATATCGATGCCCTGATCGAGATCGAAAAGATCGTAGTGGTCGGAGGCCAGCGGTAGCATATCGGCGAGATAGGCGGGATAGAGCGCCGCAGTCGCCCCGACGTAAATCAGCCCAAGCAACAAAAACAGCCAAGGTTCGGGCCGCGTCAGCCAGCGCTTCGGCCCGAGACGGACGAGCAAGAGGAGTTCAACCATCGCCCCCAACAGCGCGAACTGCGGCTTTTGAGCAATCCCGATGAAAGCGATCACCGCCGCGAAAACCCGTAACGCTCGCCGTGCGGGCAGCCCCGCCACCGCCCGCACGGCGAGCGCCCCATAGGGCAGAATCAGCGCGAGCATCAGGTGTTCGCGCTCGCCAAACGAGTCACCGGGGCGGACCAGCAGCGTGATCGCCCCCGTGAGCGCGAGTAACCGCCGTTCGGTGTCGTTCAGAAGGGGCGCGAGGATGCGGAGTGCCAGCGACGCGCCGACGACCACGGCGAGCAGGCAGAGGGCAATGAACCAAAATACCGCGCTACCGAGCCCGGTTTTAGCCAGACCCGCCGGGATCAGATCGAGCCAATAGCCCATCGGCGGGTTGAAATCGATGAGGTCGCGGTAAAGCATCTCACCGTCCAGCATGCGTTCGGCAAAGCGCAGCATCGCGCCCGCATCGGCGTTCAGCGGCGGAAAGAACGCGCCGACGCCCCAGAGCAGAATGATACCTGCCAGCAGCAGCCGATCCGCCGGGAGCCCCCGCATGCTGTAGCGCTTAGAACTGCGGCGGCGTAACCCCACTGGGCGCGAGCGCGTCCAGCAATGCTACCTTCAGGCGATCCAACCCGGCTTCGTCCGCTGCCTCGCAACGGGCAACCAGCACGTCTTGGGTATTGGAGGCGCGCAGCAGCCACCAGCCGTCGGCGGTTGTTACGCGCACGCCATCAACAGCGGAAACATTGGCCCCTGCCGCCGCCAATCTTTCTTTCACTTCCGCAACGACCGCGAATTTGCGCGTATCGGCGCAGGGGAAGCGCAGTTCCGGCGTGTTTTGGCGCTTCGGCAGCTCATCGCGTAAGGTCGCAAGGCTTTTTCCGGCCCAAGAGACGGTTTCGAGCACGCGCACCGCCGCATAAAGCGCATCGTCGAAGCCATAATAGCGGTCGGCGAAGAAAATATGGCCCGACATTTCACCCGCGAGCGGCGCGCCGGTTTGTTTCATCTGCTTCTTAATCAGCGAATGGCCGGTCGCGCCCATTAGCGGTTTGCCGCCCAAGCGCGCAATTTCATCGAACAGCACTTGGCTGGCCTTAACGTCGGCAATGATCGTGGCCCCCGGCAGGTCGGCCAGCACGGGCCGCGCCAGTAGCGCCAGAATCTGATCGCCCCACAGGACCCGCCCCTGCCCATCGACGAGGCCGATGCGGTCGCCGTCGCCGTCAAAGGCAATGCCGAGGTCGGCCTGATGCTCAGCCACCGCCGCCTTCAACTGAACGAGGTTCTTCTCTTCGGTCGGGTCCGGGTGATGGGCCGGGAAAGTGCCGTCGATCACCTCGTTCAGCAGAATGTGACGGCCCGGCAGGCGGCGCGTCATACGGATCATCGCGTCGCCCGCAGCCCCATTCCCCGCATCCCACACAACAGTAAGCGGGCCACCGCGGAAACCTTCAATCATTCGGGAAACGTAACGATCCATGAGATCGATCGAAATCGATGATCCTACGCCCTTCTTGAACCGCCCTTCGGCGGCAATCTTGCCGATCTCCTGGATCATCGCCCCATATACCGGGCCGCCCAACAGCATCATTTTGAAACCGTTATAATCGGGCGGATTGTGGGAGCCGGTAATCATGATCCCGGCTTCCAGCCCTTCGGAGGCCGTGGCGTAATAGAGCATCGGCGTGGGGCCGAGGCCGACGCGCGTGACCTGCGCGCCGGTGCTCATCATGCCATCGACCAGGGCGGCTTCGAGATCGGGCGAACTGAGGCGGCCATCATAGCCTACCGCAATGCGCGGTGCGACCACGCCGCTTTGCTCGATCACGTACGAGCCGAACGCCTGCCCGAGCGCCTGCGCGTCCGCCCCCGAAAGGGTTTTGCCGACGATGCCGCGAATATCATATTCCCGCAGAATGGTAGGCTCGAAGCGGTAGCCGCTCATGGCAATTCGTCCTTAAAAGTCAGCAGAAGTTATTTTACCGCCGGAAGCGACACGCGCCCGACGCAGGTATAGTCGAACCCGGCATTCGCCATCATATCCGGCTCATACACATTGCGCAGATCGACGAGAACCGAGCTTTTGAGCAAGCTCTTCACTCGTTTTAAGTCGAGCGCGCGGAATTCGTTCCATTCGGTGATGATCACCAGCGCATCCGCCCCGCCCATGGTTTCATAGGCGGTTTCGCACCATAGAATCCCCGGCAGCATTTTTTCCGCCTCGTGCATCCCAGCAGGATCGAAGGCACGCAAGGTTGCGCCCGCTTCTTGCAGCGCGGGGAGAATATCGAGGCTCGGGCTGTCGCGCATATCATCGGTATTCGGCTTGAAAGTGACGCCCAAGATCGCCAGCGTCTTGCCCTTTACCGACCCGCCGCAGGCGGAAATGATCTTATCGGCCATCGCGCGTTTGCGCTTGTCGTTGATATCGACGACGGTTTCGATGATCCGCAGCGGTGCCCCCGCTTCCTGGGCGGTGCGCACCAGGGCCAGCGTATCTTTCGGGAAGCAAGAGCCGCCGTAACCGGGGCCGGGGTGCAGGAATTTCTTGCCAATGCGCCCGTCGAGCCCGATGCCCTTGGCCACGTCATGGACATCCGCGCCCAGCTTTTCGCACAGATCGGCCACTTCGTTGATGAAGGTGATCTTCGCGGCAAGGAAGGTATTGGCGGCGTATTTGATGAGTTCCGAGGTTTCTACCGAGGTGAACACAATCGGCGTTTCGATCAAATACAGCGGGCGATACAGATTGCGCATAAGCTCGCGCGCTTTTTCCGTCCGTGCGCCGATCACAACCCGGTCGGGGCGCATGAAATCGCTGATAGCCGAGCCTTCGCGCAAAAATTCGGGGTTCGAAACGACGTCGAAATCGGCGTCCGGGCGAGTCTCGCGGATGATGCGTTCCACTTCCCGGCCCGTGCCCACCGGCACGGTAGATTTGGTGACGACGACCGTATAGCCGCTCAAGGCTTCGGCAATTTCCTTAGCCGCGCCATAGACGTAGCTCAAGTCCGCGTGCCCATCGCCCCGACGCGACGGCGTCCCAACGGCGATAAACACCGCATCAGCTTCCGCCACCGCCGCCTTGAGGTCGGTGGTGAAGAACAGGCGGCCTGCCTTAGCGCTATTCTCAACCAACTTATCGAGACCGGGCTCGTAAATCGGAATTTCACCGCGATTGAGCCGCTCGATCTTGCTGACATCCTTATCGACGCACGTCACCGTCACGCCGAACTCCGAGAAGCAAGCCCCCGACACCAGACCGACATAGCCGGTCCCAATCATGGCAATCCGCATAAAATCTTCCTTTCTGTCACGCCGTCTCTCTCAGGGGGAGGCGCGGTTACGCTAGTTTTGTTAGGCGCTCATCACGCCGTATAGGAGGCCAGAATCCGGCGAACGGCGTCCGCCATATCGTCCCGGTCCAGGGCAAAGGCGATATTGGCTTCCAAGAAACCAACCTTATCGCCGCAATCGAACCGCCGACCTTCGAACCGAAGCCCGTGGAACGGCTGCTCGCCGATCACATCGGCCAGCGCATCGGTAAGCTGAATCTCCCCGCCCGCGCCCCGTTCCTGCCGCTCCAGATGGTTCAGCACCTGCGGGTCGAGGATGTAGCGGCCAATAATGGCGAGATTAGAGGGGGCCATCGCCGGTTTCGGCTTTTCCACCACACCGCGCACTTGCACCAAGCGACCATCATCGGAGATCGGATCGAGAATGCCGTAACGCGAGGTATGCTCGCGCGGCACATCCATCACCGCCACCATGCTGCCGCCCAAATCCTCATAGGCTTCGATCATCTGCTTCAGACACGGCTGATCGGACAGAATAAGATCGTCGGCCAGCAAAACCGCGAACGGCTCGCCATTAATCAGGGCGCGCGCGCACCAAACGGCATGACCAAGGCCGAGCGGCTCCGGCTGGCGCGTATAGGCGATGCGGCCCGGCCCCAGCGGAATATCTTTGATCAGCGCCCAAAGATCGTCCTTCCCCCGGCTCAGCAGCGCGTTCTGCAACTCGCCGGAGTGATCGAAATGATCTTCGATAGCTTCCTTGCCGCGCCCGGTGACGAAGATAAACTCTTCAATCCCGGCGTCGCGTGCCTCCTCGACCGCATATTGGATAAGGGGCTTATCCACGACCGGCAGCATTTCTTTCGGCATGGCCTTGGTGGCTGGCAAGAAACGGGTTCCCAATCCACCGACGGGGAAAACAGCTTTACGGACCTTACGTGCGGCCATGAAATCCTCGGATTGCATTTCGCATCATCTGGCCACGGTCAGGCAGCCAAGGGGGTGATGCGATTGCCCGCTTACTTGCCACATCCGCGCCTTGCGGCGCAAGCCGTGGGGCGATTAAGCTTTAGTAATCTCGTCGGTCGAGACCGTCGGCAGGATCGGCAAATTAAGCGATGCCAGCAGTGCCCGCACCTCTTGCCGAGCGGCAACATGGCTCATGGACACTTGGGCATTCACCCCTTCGTCGCGCAAATCCAGCAGCGTGAGGCCCTTCAAAAACAACTCGCGGAAGATCACGCGCTCGGAAAACCCAGGCGCAATGCGGAATCCCACCCGCCCGGCCAACGCCTCCAAGGCTTGCGCCACGAGTTGCTTATTGCGCGCGTCCACATGGGCGAGACGATTGCGCATCACGATCCAATCCAGCGGCGGCAAGCGGCCCATCGCGCGGCGTTTGCGCTGCTCCCATACCATTTCGGCATAGGTGCTGGGCCGGATGACGGCCAGGGTTTCCGGGTCCACGTGGCCGATCACGTCGAAATCGATGAAACTATCATTGAGCGGTGTCACCAGCGTATCGGCGATAACATGAGCTTTGCGCGATAGCGGCGTATCGGCCCCTGGGCAGTCGATGACCAGCACCTGATGCCGCCGCCATAGGCCTTCGACCACCTCATCAAACTTCTCAGCTTCGGTGGGCAGCAAGGCGGCGTGCTCGGGAATCGGGATTTGTGCCCCGGTCATGGCGCGAAACGCTGTGCGATTCTGGAAATAGCGGGTGAGTGTGCCCTGACGCGCGTCGAGATCGAGCGAGGCGACGCTCAGCCCCTCCCGCAGCAACCCGATAATCAGGTGCATCGCGGTCGTGCTTTTGCCCGACCCGCCCTTTTCATTCCCCAAAACGATGATATGCGCCATTGGCTATATCCCTTTAAACACGGGGGCGGTTTTATTCACGAAAGCGGCAATGCCGGTTTGATAGTCTTCCGTATCGAAGCAGGCGAAGCCCTCGGCCAGTTCCGCTTCGGTCAATGGGGCCGCTTCGTCCAGACGGCGGGCGAAAGCCTTGTGCCAGCGGTTAACCAAAGGCGCGCCAGAGGCGATGCGCTCGGCGGCTTCCTGCGCTTCCACCAAAGCTTGCCCATCCTCGACAATGCGCGAAACGATGCCATAGCCCTTGGCCTCGTCAACGCCGAAAATCCGGCCCTCCAGCAGAATCTCGACGGCGGCTTTGCGCCCTAACGCCCGAATGAAGGCCCCGATTTCGGGATAAGACATAACAAAGCCAAGCTTATTGATCGGCACGCCGAAGGTGGCGCTAGCCCCGGCGATGCGCACGTCCGAGAGGCACGCAAGCTCTACCCCGCCGCCGATGCAGCGGCCTTCGATGGCGGCGACGAGCGGATGCGGAAAATTCTCTAGCTGGGTAAGGGTCGCATACATCAGTTTGGCGTAGGCGCGCGCCGCATCGGGCGTCGCCCGCAAGGTTTGGAATTCCGAAATATCGCCGCCTGCGCAGAAATGATTGCCGGCACCGGTCAGAATAACGCAGCGAATACTATCGTCTTCGGCAAGCTCCGTGAGCGCCGCTCCCACGCCGCGCCAAAGATCGGCATTCAGCACATTGAGTTTCTCAGGGCGATTCAGCGTAACCGTTACAATCCCGCCCTGGCGCTCGCGTCCCAATGCTGCCGCACTCATGCCGCTCTCCTTCTGATGCCGCTCCTCATCAGAAATCAGAAGCCCGCAGCCCACGCAACAAGATTCCCCCAAGGCTAGACAGGGACGCTAGACAGGGAGGCGCGGGCGCTTTATCACGCCCTCACCGTGTTTGCGCCCGTAAAGGTCTCGCTATGCCCCTCACCCCCGCCCAATCCGTCGCCCGACTCCTGCTCGAAATCGAAGCGGTGCATATTCGCCCGCAACAGCCGTTTACGCTCACCTCGGGCACCTTCAGCCCGGTGTATGTGGATTGCCGCAAGATTATCGGCTTCCCGCGCGCCCGCACCGCCGTGATCGATTTCGCCGTGCAGAACATCGCTGAGAATATCGGCTACGAGCAGATCGATGCAGTTGCGGGCGGGGAGACGGCGGGCATTCCTTACGCCGCGTGGCTCGCCGACAGGCTGGGCTTGCCGATGCTTTACGTGCGCAAAAAACCCAAAGGGTTCGGGCGGAATGCTCAGATCGAGGGGCATTTTAAGGATGGCGACCGCGTGCTGCTGGTGGAAGACCTAGCAAGCCAGGGCAGCAGCAAGATCACCTTTATCAACGCCCTGCGCGAAGCCGGGGCGCGCTGCGACCATACCCTCGTCGTCTTCTTCTACGCCGCCCTCACAGGGAGCTTGCAGGTGCTGGATGACCTCAACGTTACCCTGCACTACCTCTCCACCTGGAAAGAGGTGCTGGAAGTGGCAGATATCGATAGCCGTATTGCAAGTGCCGATTTAGCCGAAGTCCGCAGCTTCCTTGCCAACCCCGATGCATGGTCGAAAGCCCACGGCGGGCCGTAAGTTGCCCCCGCCCCCGGCAAATTTCGGGGGAGCGGTTATCGCAGGCTTACGAGTTACTGTTTGCGACTTTGGCCGCTATCCGGTCGGTTGAGAGAGCCCGTAGTTCACGCTGCAAGTTATGAATCTTGCAGCTTATATCGCTTTGCGTGTTTAGAAGGGATTGATACGCTTCGAAGAAAACATGCTTATCACTATCGAGCAATCTCATCTGATAATTTGTGTGAATATCGCTTTCCACGAGTGATCTGCTAATCTTTATAAAACGATCCATTTCGCTTGATAGCAAAACTAAACAAGCAAGATTATATGATAAAATGTTTTCGGCTCTTTGAGTCATTTTTAGCACCCTGGCACGATCTATATTTAGATTAATTTTCCGATATTATTTTAATTTTCGCATTTCTTATCCTCATTTTTGCGAGAAGATAGTGTTTGCGGCCTCACCGTGGCGAGATGGGCATGGGTGCCAGGGAATCGGTGAGGCCGCAAACAACGCACCGCCGAGCGTGGCGTTACGCAGCTCTACTCAAAGCGTTTTTGGCTCAAACTGGCGTCCACGCCCACAGGGCAGGACGCAAAATTCACTTATTTTTAGCGCGATACATACGATGTTATTCAAAAGCATGCGTCTCATGAACCCGATGCGCTTGCAGCCATTGGGTCGGGGCGCACCCTGTCAAGCGTTTGAAGGCAGCATTAAAAGCGGATTTCGAATTGTACCCCACCAACAAGGCGACCTCTAAAATCGTCTTCTCGGTCCCCGCCGACGATAGCAGGATAGACTGCGCATCTTGTATTCGGAGCGCGTTGAGATATTCCGAAAAACTCTGCCCTAAACCATCGTTCAAGGCTTGGGAGATATATTCTCGGCGAATCGAAAGATGATCGGCTAAGGATTGCACCGTAAGGTTCGAATCGCGCCAGAGCTTACCTACCCGAAATTCAGTCTCAATCCGGCCAACGATCCTTTGAATATCGGCATCGTCCAAACCCGATTTCTGATAGCGCACGGTTGGCGCGCTGGGCGGGCTCACTTGAAAGATAACAGGCCGTGCCTTCAGGGGTTTCCGCGCCCAAAACGCATAAGGTTGCGTGATTGCCTGAAATGTCATGAAATATACGACAATTGAAAATATCAAAATATCGATATCCATTAATAGCATCCAGTCAAAATAATGATTTAAAACAACATTCGACATAAAAAATGCTGCCCAGCAGGTAAGAAGCGACCGGAAAAAGGCACAAATCCATCGTTTAGAATAATTATTCTTGAAGTGAGTCGCGGAGATTAATTTCCAAATGAATATAATCCCCCCACCCTGATGCAGGGTGACAAGCGCAACGCAAAATTTTATTGCGCCCTCAAAATCTTGATAGGCAGAAGCAATATCATCTGTATTACCGATAATAGCGCTGCGATAGAAACAAAAATAAAAGACAGGGAGGGACGTTATAAAAATAAAAATTGATATAATTGAGTTTACTGTGAAAAATTTCTTAACACCCATATCTGGGTGAATAGATATTTTGAAATATGACAGCCCGAAAGGAGAGATTAACGTCATGAAAAAAAGATTTACAATATATCCATACGGACGCAATTCGAGCGCGATTAAACGCAAACTCACACCTGTAAAAATAGAAATTATATAAAAAACCAAAAATGCAACAAAAAAATAATTAGCCTTTGTCCGACGCGCTTTCCTAAGAAGCAACAATATAATAAAAAATGCTAGATTTACTGCCGTAAGTAATACCAAGAACTGTGAAACAATCTGCATAACCACACCTGGGACACTAATTTTGGGAGCACACTCTCTAACTCGCGAGTCGCTCAATCCCATACCAGGTCTTTTGTGGACAGACAATATACAATTAGAAAAAAATTGATGGAGACATCCAAAGAGCGCGTCATCAAAAATATTAACAAAACACTAACGCAATATAAAATAAGAAATTCTATAAATATTAATATTTTTTATATGAATTCTAAACGTAGAATACAAAAATAATAAAATAAATACACAAGCCAATAGGGGCGATATATAAGCTATACGCTATACATTGCCCCCAGTAAAAAGCACATCTTACTTCCAGTCATTAACACCGTAGCGCATGAGAATCGCATTCAACTCGCCGGATGCCCGGAGCGCGCGGATTCCTGCATCGAATGTTGCCGCCAAATCCCGACTTCTAGCGGGCGATGCTGGAGATAATCCGAAATAGATCGCTTCCCCAGCCAAACACCCCGCCTTGGCGAGCTTGAGATTATTGGCCTTGATATAGTAGGAGCCAACGCCATCATCTTCCAATAGAATGGTCAACCGACCAGCGGCCAGTTTTCTAAAATTTTGATCGGTCCCACTGGTTGCCGTTAGGAAATCGACCGAAGCGGCATTAGCACGGTCCTCCAGCCAATCGGTTATTTCGGCATAAGAGACATCGCGCAAAGCGCCAATCTTCTGCCCTTTCAGACTTGCCGTGCCCTTGTACTGCCAGTCCGAATCCTCCCGGCGGAAAAAGCAATACCGTTGTACCCCGATTGGCTCCTCGGGAAAAATAAAGTCCGGCGCTTCAGTCTTGGCGGGGGACAGCGCCGCCGCAAAATCTCCTTGCCGTGTGCTTTCGAGAGCGCGCGCCCAAGAGGCGAACGTCACAGAAACATTGTGTCCGCTGCGCTCTAAAACCCGTTTCGTAATATCGACAGCGTACCCCAAATCAGACGAATTCTCGCAAACAAAAGGGCAAAAATCGGTCGTTATGATCTTCACTTCCTGGGCCTGCGCGGAAAAAGTGAAAATCAACGCACACAAAACACCTAGTTTTTTCATGTTTTTCCTCCAGATAAGATTGACTTAACGCTATCCGATAACAGAATTATGTTTCTTTTAATTTCGGAGTTCATTGAATTGAGTCCATTATTATAGCGATATATAGTGTTAATAACATTTTGATCATTGGGATCGTCACCGAGCATATTCCGCATGCACTGTTCCAACTCCGTACCAAGTTGGATGAGTTTTTCGAGTTCGATGACCATCAAGTTCAAACAGGAAAGATTCGCGGCCAAGTATCTCGCGCGAAAATCCTCACGATCATCCATCAATGTCAGTTGAAGCTGAGCAATCGCGTCAAACGGCTTCAACTCAGTTCCGCCTGAACAGAGGCGCGTTATGGCAGAGGGCGGGTGTTGTGCGGACATCGCGTCATCATCCCCTAGATGGGATCGTGTTGCTGAGGCGTCGACGGCGCGAACTTGGGATATGACAGGGGTGCCCGCGCCGCCAACGATCAGGGGATAACGGCCCGCCTGACTGGCGCAAATTGCGGGAAAATGGGCGGTTCTGGCGTCCTCGCCGACAGGGCAGGACGCGACTTATTTAAAAATTATCTGGAATTCTGTATTTAGTTATGATCGACGATTGAGACCGTGCGCCAATATACGCGCACCATACCCTAATCTCCCAAAGGCTTGGCAAGGAGCAACAGCGCAGAGAACTGCCGCCCGCTACACCCCCCCCCCCCCCCCCCCCCCCCGGGCCGACGGCATTCCCTCCATCCCTTAATTAGGCGAGCGCGTCGGCGAGTCGCCCGAGGCTTTCTTCGCGCCCGAGCAGCGCCATCACCTCGGCAACGCCAGGGGAATTGGTTCGCCCGGTGAGCGCCGCCCGCAGGGGTTGGCCGAGTTTGACGAAGGGCACGTCCAGCGCTTTGGCCTGGGCTTTCACCAGCGCGGCCAACGCATCGTGCGACCAATCATCAACGCCCTGCAACGCCTCATACACGGCGCGAACGCGGGCGAGCGCCTCCTCGGTCAGAACCGCGTGCGCCGCCTCTTCCACCGGAATCGGGCGCGGGGCGAGGTAGAAAGCCGCCGTTTCGGCTAAGTGAGGGACGGTTTTCGCCCGCTCCTTCAGCCCCGGCATCGCCGCCGTCAGCAGGGCTTTCGCCGGATCGTCGGGCGCGCGGCCCAGGTGCGGCAGAATGAGTTCCGCAAGGCGCGCATCATCGGCGTGTTTCATAAAGTGGAAATTGGCCGAAACCAGCGCGTCGGCATCGAGCCGCGCCGGGGATTTACCCAAATGCGACAGGTCGAACGCCGGAGCCGCGCTCTCCATCGTCGGATGCTCCAGCCCCGAGGCCCAGCCGAGCCCCATCAGGTAGGAGACCACCGCTTCCGGCAGGAAGCCTTGATCGCGATACTCGCCAATCCCGACCGCGCCGTGACGCTTGGAAAGCTTCTGCCCGTCCGGCCCGTGAATGAGCGGAATATGGGCATAAACCGGGCGCGCAACGCCCAAGGCGTCATAGATCTGCGCTTGGCGGGCGGCGTTGGTCATATGATCGTCGCCGCGAATAATATGGGTCACGCCCATATCGATATCGTCCACCACGGTCGAGAGCATATAGGTCGGCGAGCCGTCGCCGCGCAGCAGGATGAAATCATCGAGATCGGAGTTGGCGAAGGTGATCGTGCTATGCACCCGGTCGGGGATGATCGTGCTGCCCGTGCGCGGGGTTTTCAGGCGAATGACGAAGGGCGCGCCCGCTGGGGCCTCGCTCGGGTCGCGGTCGCGCCAGCGGCCATCGTAGCGCGGCGGCAGCCCGCGCCGGGCGGCTGCCTTGCGCATCTCTTCCAGTTCTTCAGCAGTCGCGTAGCAGCGATAGGCTTTTCCCGCCGCCAGCAATTGTTCCGCGACTTCCACGTGCCGGGTGAGGCGCTGGTGCTGAAACACCGGCTCGCCGTCGAATTTCAGGCCGAGCCAGTCCAGCCCCTCGAAAATCGCCTGAACCGCCGCGTCGGTCGAACGCTCGCGGTCGGTATCATCGATCCGCAGCAGCGCTTTGCCGCCCGTGTGGCGGGCGTACAGAAGGGTAAACAGGGCGGTGCGCGCCCCGCCGATATGCAGCATCCCCGTCGGCGACGGGGCGAAACGTGTGATGGTGCTCATGCCGGGCTTTGTAGCAGCGGGCGACGGTTTGGGCTAGGGTGGAGGCTCTCTGATGTTCGGGTCAACCCGCTTTCGCATTGGCTAACATGTATAAAGTAATTTTTGAGTTAACATGAACCCAAACTCCCATCACTTCCTACGCTTAACCGTATACGCAGGATGCGAGATTCTTATTTATAGCCTTATACCCATGATAATAATTTTATTCCTCCAATGGTTATTTTTTGCTTTGGCGGCATTTATATTTTTTCCAATACTCATTTTTGGTGGCGCAGGCTGGTGGGGCTTTATTAAAACAGCCTCTCGAACACTCAAAGGTGAGTCGAGCTTTAGGATGTTCGATACCGTTATGATATTCTTTGGAATGGTTATCTATGCGCCATATCTAATATGGGCCGGTGACAGTTTTTTTATGACGAAAACCTCAGGTGCTGGGACTGTAATTGCCTATTTGATTAATCTGTCACCGATTTTAATGGGAGTAACCTTGCTCGTTCGGCGCTTTCTTCTGACGCTCAAGCGCCCCGTCGCCGTCGATCCCACGCAAACAGTAGTGGCGCTAGAACCCGATCATAGAGCGCCACCGCCAGCGGTTTGATCCCCCGCGCGCCGACAATCCGCCCGAGCCAGCGGTAGCGCGGCAGGTGGGACCAGAGCAGCAGGAAGCCGTCCACGCCGATATGCAGCATCCCCGTCGGCAAAAGGGCGAAACGTGTGACGGTGCTCATGCTGGGCTTTGTAGCAGCGGGCGGCGGTTTGCGTTAGGGTTGAGACTGGTGAGCAGGCACTAATCAAACGAGATCAAATTTGTTAAATTTTTTAAAGAGCCCAACCCTAAAAGAGCCCCTCACCCGCACCCAAACGATATACAATATTTTTTTAATCATAATACAAATCTCATTATACACCGCATCTCTTTTTAGCAATATTATAATATTGATTATCCTAATTTTATCATCCATTGGAATATTGATTGCAATATTTATTGCATGTATTGTTTATTTATTTTCAGATAAACTTTTTTCCGATATTAGAATAGATTATAAAAAGAAAGTTTTTGATGCCAAAACAATAATATTATGCATTGTGTATTTTTTTCTATCTATTCCTGCGTTATTTATAATCATATTTATAGGTGGTTACGAAGATTGGCCGGAATATATTTACATGATTATATTGTTCATGCCCTTCAACCCCATACTGACCCTTACAGCCCTATCAACCCGGCGGCACTTCTATCGCCGACTCGCAAACAGCATCACGATGCCCGCCGCCGATCCCACGCAAACAGCAGCGGCGCCAGAACCCGATCATAGAGCGCCACCGCCAGCGGCTTGATCTCCCGCGCGCCAACGATCCGCCCAAGCCAGCGGTAGCGCGGCAGGTGGGACCAGAGCAGCAGGAAGCCGTCCACGCCGATATGAACCGCGCCTTGGGCATCCAGCACATGCAGGCGCTTGCGCACGTCAATCGGATCGAAGCCGCGCGCCCGCGCCGCTTCGGGGTCGCGGCCAATGTCGATCCAGCCGAGGCCGAGGCCCGCGCGGGCGTCCTGGGCGCGGTAATGGTCGATTTCCGTCCGGCAGACCGGGCAAGAGCCATTGTAGAGCGTTGTGCAGGCGGGGAGGTTCGGCGTGTCGGTCATGAACTCGTCTCGTTGCGCGTGCCGAACAATCCCGTCGGGCGGAGGATCAACACGCCGACCAGCAGCACGAACACGGCTAAATCGCGCATCTCATTGGAGATAAAGGCGGCGAAGAGGATTTCAACCAGCCCGACCAGCATTGCGCCTGCCATCGCTCCCGTCAGCGTGCCGATCCCGCCGAGAATCGCCCCCGTGAGCGCTTTGAAACCAAGGGCGAGGCCGATGCTATGGTCGGTCTGGCCGTAATAGACCACCGACACCAACCCGCCGACGCCCGCAAGCGCCGTTGAAAGCGCAAAAGCCCGCGCGATGACGCCATTCACCGGCACCCCCAGCAGCCCCGCCATCGTCGGATCAGCGGCGCAGGCGCGCAAATCCCGCCCGAAGCGCGTGCGTTACACGGTAGTGTGCAACAGGAGGCCGATGATCGCCGTCAGCAGAATAATGGCAAGCTGGCTAAAGCTGAAATGCACGGTCGAGTCGCCCATGTGCAGCGTCCAGCCGCCTTGAATCAGGGGGGGAAGGATTTTACCGCGCGCGCCTTGGGCGAGCAGTACCGAGTTTTGCACCACCAGCGACAGGCCAATCGCCGCCACCAGGGGCGAGAGCCGATTGCCGCGCCCGATCGGCCGGTAAACGGTGCGGTCAATCACCGCCCCCAGCACGCCACCATAGGCCAGAACGGCGATTAGGGCGGCAGGCAGCAGAATCCAGGCACTCTCCACCCCCGCCATACCGAGACCGAGAATAACGATCACCGCCAGGATCGAGCCGACCATCGCCAGTTCACCAAAGGCGAAATTCACGATTTCCAGCAGGCTAAAAATCAACGCGTAGCCAACCGCGATGAGCGCATAGAGGCTGCCGACGGTGAGCGCGTTCAGAAGCTGCTGAAGCCCATAGGCCGAGCCCGCCAGGGCGGATTTCTGCACCGGCTGCGCGGCGTCGAAGCGCTTCGGCCCCTCGCTTGCCATCCGCCCCCAAACCTCCAGCACGGTTACTTCGCGGTCCGACAGCGGGCCGCCGCGCAGGGTTTCGACGGCGCGCAAGGGCGGGGTTTCCAAGGCTTGCGCCCGACCAGCGAAATGGCAGATCAAGCCATCCTTCTGCCCATCCCCCCAGCGCCAAGCGATTTGGACCGAGAGCGGGCCGATCACGTCGGGCGGCGCGCGAACGATGGTTTCTCCCGCCGGCTCGAAGGCCCCCGTGAGGGCGGCGCAGGCGCGAAACAAATCATCGGGCTTGCGCTCGCAGGCACCGAGCAACAACCCGGCGAGCAGCAGCAGGCCGAAGCGAGGGCGAGCGTGCCGGAGCCAACGCCTTAGGAAAGCCATAATCAGCGCCAACTCTATTCTCGACCCCTCGCAAGAGATTGCGACCTACACCCTGCCCTACACTTTTGAAGGGCGGGGTTCTTTTTTTTGCGGTGCACCGAAGTTGCGGGGATGGGCAAGCCCCCGGAATCCTATATATGATTAGGCGTAGTCTGACTGCCGTCGGTTTTCAAGGGCGGCCATGATCGGGATGGGGTTCGAATGCGGGCGAAATATGGTTGGTTGGGCGCGGGACTGATCTTAGCGGTCGGCGGGATCCTCCTCTGGCAATCCCCCACCGTGCGGGAACAGATCAGCGCAAAAATTTCGGGGGTTCAGGCCCCGACGGGCGCACCGCCAGCCGGTCAAGCCGCAGGCGGACGGCGCGCCACGCCGCAACCGGTTTTCGCCGCAACGGTAGAACGCGGCCCGCAACCGATTGAAATTACGGCCATCGGATCGGTGCAAGCCGCCGAAGTGGTTGGGGTCAAATCCCGCCTCGATGGCATTATTCTCGAGGTTCATATTGTTGACGGCCAGGAAGTGAAGGAAGGCGATCTGCTCTTCACCCTCGATGGCCGGGGGCTCGAAGCGCAGTTGCGCCAAGCCCAAGCCAATTTGCAGCGCGATATGGCGGTGTCGGCAAATGCCAAACGCACGCTGGAGCGCCAGCAGGCGCTTGTCGCCAGCAATATCGCATCGCAGCAAGCCTTCGATACCGCCCGCACCGCCGCCGCTACCGCCGACCAATCGATTAAAGCCAGCCAAGCCCAGATAGACACGTTTCGCGTTAGCCTCGGCTATACCAAGATCACCGCGCCAATCAGCGGCCGGGCCGGGGAAATTAAGCTCACCAAGGGCAATTTGGTGAAAGCCAACGATACTTCGACCCTGGTGACAATCCGCAAGCTCCGCCCGATCAATGTGATTTTCTCGGTCCCGCAGAAGCATTTCTCGGAAATGCGCGACGCGATGGCGGCGGGCAAAGTTGGCGTTGCCGCACAAGTCCCCGACCGGCCCGACCATCTGGTGATGGGGCAAGTCAGCTTCTACGATAACACCATCGATCAGACTACCGGCACCTTCCAGACCAAGGCGATCTTTCCGAACGAAGATAATAGCCTGTGGCCGGGGATGTTCGCACCGCTCACCGTGCGCTTTGGCGTGCAGCAAGATGCGATCAGCGTGCCGAGCGCCGCGATCCAGACCGGCCAACAGGGTCAATATGTCTATGCCATCGTTCCGGCGGAAGGCGGCGCGGATGCCAAACAGGCGGAACTCCGCCCCGTCACCGTCGCGCGCACGGTGGGCAATCGCAGCATTGTTTCGAAGGGCCTTGCGGTCGGCGAAACGGTCGTGACCGACGGGCAGTTGCGCCTGACCAACGGTATTCGGGTCGACGTGCGCGATCCTGCTGCTGCTGCCCCGCCGGGCCGGGGCAATCGTCCTGGCGGCGGCGCGCCTGGAACGCCGCCCGCCCCCGGCCAGTCGGGCGCCGCCCAGACCGGCCAACAGCCGCCCGCCCGTAGCTAAACAGTCGCCGTTAATCCCCTAGCCCGCTTCCCGCAGGAGCCTTCGATGAATCTCTCCGAACTCTGCATCCGGCGCCCGGTCATGACGACGCTGCTTATGGCGGCGCTATGCATTCTAGGGGTTGCGGGCTTCAAGCAAATGCCGGTGGCAGCCCTGCCGAAGGTGGATTTCCCCACCATCGTCGTCAGCGCAACCCTACCAGGGGCGAGCCCGGAGACGATGGGCGCGTCGGTAGCAACGCCGCTGGAGCGCGAGTTCTCCAATATCGCCGGGATCAGTTCGATCACCTCCACCAGCACCCTGGGCAGTACTTCAGTGGTGCTGGAGTTCGATTTGAAGCGCGATATTGATGCGGCGGCGCTTGATGTTCAGTCCGCTCTATCGGTGGCAACGCGGCGTTTGCCGCGCGAAATGCCTAACCCGCCCTCCTTCCGCAAAGTAAACCCGGCGGACGAGCCGATTCTGTTCGTGGCCGTCAGTTCCTCGGTGCTGCCGCTCAGCCAAGTGAACGAATACGCCGAAACCCTAATGGCGCAGCGGCTCTCGACGCTGACGGGCGTCTCGCAGGTCAATATCTTCGGCGGGCAGAAGTTTGCGGTGCGCGTGCAGATCAATCCGCAGGCCATGGCCTCGCTGGGGGTGAGCATCGACGATGTTCAGCGCACCATTGTTTCCGCCACCTCGACAACGCCGGTCGGCAGCTTGAACGGCGACAAGCAAACCCTGATTTTGAAAACCTCAGGTCAGCCGGAAGTGGCTAAGGACTTTGTGCCGCTGGTTGTCGCCTACCGCAACGGCGCGCCGGTGCGGCTCGGCGATATTGCGACCGTGATCGACTCGGTGCAGAACGACCGGGTCGCTAGCTGGTACAATGGCACGCGCTCCATCACCCTCGCCATTCAGCGCCAGCCGGGGGCCAATACGATTGAAGTGGTCGATTCGATCAAGGCGCTGATCCCGGTCTTCCGCGCGCAAATTCCGCCCTCGGTCAATATTTCGGTGCTCAACGACCGGTCGATCTCGATCCGCGATTCGATTGCTGATGTGGAGTTTACTTTCGTTCTCACCGTCATTCTGGTGGTGCTTACGATTTTCCTCTTTTTGCGCAAAATCTCCGCGACGCTTATCCCGTCGCTGGCCTTGCCCATGTCCATCGTCGGCACGCTCGGGGGCATGTATCTTTGCGGGTTCAGCCTGAATAATATCTCCTTGATGGCCCTCACCCTCGCGGTCGGCTTCGTCGTCGATGACGCTATCGTGATGTTGGAGAATATCGTTCGCTATACCGAAAAAGGCATGTCGCCGATGGAGGCCGCCTTGAAGGGCAGCCGGGAAATCGGCTTTACGATTATCTCAATTACACTCTCTTTGATTTCAGTCTTTATTCCCGTGCTGTTCATGGGCGGCGTCGTTGGGCGCGTTTTCTTCGAGTTTGCCGTGACGATTAGCATGGCTATTCTGGTCTCGGGCTTCGTCTCGCTCACCCTAACGCCAATGATGTGCGCGCGCTTTCTGCGCCCCCATAAGGAGGGCGACCGGGAAAATCTGTTCGGGCGGACGCTGGAAGGCGCGTTCATGGCCATGCAGAACGGCTATGATTTTACCCTGCGCCTCGTTCTGCGCCATAAGTTCGTGATGCTGATGTTCACCATCGCCCTCACCTTCTATACGGTGCACGAGTTCCGGCAGATTCCGCGCGGCTTCTTCCCCGAGGAAGACAATAGCCTGCTGACGATCTTCACCGAAACCAACCAAGATACCGCCTTCCCCGCGATGGCCGAAAAGCAGCAGCAGCTTGCCGCCATCGTCGCCGCCGATCCGAATGTCGAATCCGTCAGTTCCACGGCGGGCGGTGGTTTTGGCGGGCGCGGCGGCAATACCGGGCAAATGTTTGTTGGGCTGAAGCCGAAAGACCAGCGCACAACGCCGGAAATTCGCGCGGTTATCACGCAGTTGCGGAACAAACTGCAGTCGGTTCCGGGCATCAATGCCTTCATCAACCCGGTACAAAACTTGCGTATCGGCGGACGAACGTCGAACCTTGCCTATCAATATACGCTGCAAGGCGTGGATACGACCGAGCTTTTCGCCTGGGCCCCGCGCCTTGAAGCCGAACTGCGCCGCATTCCAGGCGTGCAAGACGTTTCCTCGGATCTGCGCATCCGCTCGCCGCAAGCGATGGTCGATATCGACCGGGATAAGGCCGCGTCCTTAGGCGTGGGCATCGATACGCTGCGCACCACCCTCTACAGTTATTTCGGCACGCGCCAAGCCTCGACCATCTTCACGTCGGTCAATGATTACGCCGTGATTGTCGAAGCCGACCCGAAGTTCCAAAGCAGCATGAACGGGCTCAACGCCGTCTATGTGCGCGCCGCCAATGGCACGCTGGTTCCGCTGGAAACCTTCGCCAGTATCAGCCGTTCGGTCGGCCCGCTGTCGGTGAACCACCAGGGGCAACTTGCCGCCGTCACCCTCTCCTTCGCCCTCAACGAAGGGGTCGCGCTCGGCCAGGTCGTGAGCGCGATCAAGGAGATGGAACAGCGTGTCGCCCTGCCCGTCACCATTTCCAGCGCCTTCCAGGGTTCGGCAAAGGTGTTTGAAGACGCCGAACGCGGGCAAGGGATGCTACTGCTGGTTGCGGTGCTCGCCGTCTACATCATTCTCGGCGTGCTCTACGAAAGCTTCATCCACCCGATCACGATTCTCTCCGGCCTGCCCTCGGCAGCCCTGGGGGCGCTCTGGTCGTTGCAGCTTTTCGATATGGACCTGTCGGTAATCGCCATCATCGGCATCATCATGCTGATCGGGATTGTGAAGAAAAACGCCATCATGATGATCGACTTCGCCCTAGAGCGAAAACGCGAGGGCGATGAGAATGCCGAAAAGAGCATCTACGACGCCTGTATCATTCGCTTCCGCCCGATCATGATGACTACGTTCGCCGCCATCATGGGCGTGCTCCCCATCGCCCTGGGGCATGGGGCCGGGGCAGAACTCCGCCGCCCACTCGGGATTGCCGTCGTCGGCGGACTGCTCGTCTCGCAACTGCTCACCCTCTACATCACCCCGGTCGTTTACCTTTATTTCGAGCGCCTGTCGGAATGGCTGACGCGCAAGCCCAGCGTTCCGGATGCGGCCATGCCGCCGCCGGCACCGGCGGAGTAGAAGGATCGCTGACGCGATTGGGAGGGCGGCGCCCTCCCAATCGCGTAGCGAGATTACCGCGCGCTGAACTGCAACGCCGCGAGATGCGCATAAAGCCCGCCCTGGGCGACCAAAGCATCGTGAGTGCCGCTTTCGATAATCCGGCCTTGGTCTAGCACCAGAATCCGGTCGCAGTTCACAATCGTTGCCAGACGGTGGGCGATGACGAGGGTGGTGCGCTCCCGCATCAACCCATCGAGCGCCTGCTGAACCGCCCGTTCCGAGTCGGCATCCAGGGCGCTGGTGGCTTCATCGAGCAGCAGCAGGGCCGGTTGGCGCAGAATGGCGCGGGCGATGGCGATGCGCTGGCGCTGGCCGCCGGAGAGGCGCATACCGCGCTCGCCCAATTGACTGTCGAACCCCTGCGGCATCAGATCGATAAATTCGGCGGCAAAGGCCGCTTCGGCGGCGGCGCGCACCTCGGCGTCGGTGGCACCGGGGCGGCCGTAGCGGATATTCTCCGCGACCGTTCCCGCGAAAATCACCGGCTCCTGCGCCACTATCGCCATCGCCCCACGCAATTCGGTAGGGTCGAGGTCGGGCAAGGCGTGCCCGTCGAAGCGAATCACCCCGCGATTAGGATCGTAGAAGCGCAACAGCAGTTGCAGCACCGTCGTCTTGCCCGCGCCGCTGGGGCCGACCAGGGCAACGCGCTCGCCGGGGGCGATGGTGAAGCTGATCTGATCCAGCGAAGGCCGATCCGGGCGCGTCGGATAATTGAACGAGACCGCCTCAAAGCTCACTGCCCCACGTACCGGCCTTACGAGGGCCACAGGATGGGCGGGGGCCTGAATGGCGGGCACTGTGCTGGCAAGCTCGATGAGCCGTTCTGACGCCCCTGCGGCGCGCTGCAAATCGCCAATCACCTCGGAGATCGCCCCAACCGCCCCGGCGACCACCGCCGCATAGAAAACAAAGGCCGACAGATCGCCCGGCGACAGCGTGCCCGCCAGCACGTCGCGCCCACCGATCCACAGAATGATGCTGATCGCACCGAAGACCAGCAGAATAACAATCGCGGTCAAATAGGCGCGGGCGATAATGCGGGAGCGGGCGGCGGAAAAGGCGGCGTTGATCCGGCCTTCAAACTGCCGCTGTTCCATTTTTTCATGCGTGAAGGCCTGCACCGTGCGCACGCCTTGCAGCGCTTCGGTGATCTGCACGCCAACCGCCGCGACCTCGTCCTGCGCGCGGCGCGACAGGTTCCGCACCCGCCGACCGATGATGATGATCGGCCCGACAACCAACGGCACGACCAGAAACACCAGCCCCGTTAGCTTAGCGCTGGTAATCAGCAGCATCACCGAGCCGCCGACAAACAGCAGGAAATTCCGCAAAGCAATCGAAAAGGAAGAGCCGACGACGCCTTCGATAATCGTGGTGTCGGTGGTCAGACGCGACTGGATTTCTGCCGTCCGGGCCGTGTCGTAGAAGGTCGCATCCAGATGCAAAGCCCGCGCAAACACATCCCGGCGAATATCCGCAACAACCCGTTCGCCCAGCCAGGACACAAGGTAGAAGCGGCTGAAGGTGGCAAATGCCAACAAAACAACTACTGCCATCAACACGAGAACCGCCTGATCGAGCAGCCCCGCATCGCCCGACACAAACCCTTCATCAACCAAATGCCGCAGGCCGGACCCCAGCGCCAGCACCGTGCTGGCGGCCACGATCAAGGCAAGCCCCGCCCCCGCCATCTGCAGGCGATAGGGCTTGAGGTAGGTAAGCAAAAAGCGTAAGGAGCGCAGACTGCGGCTCCGTTCCCGCTCGTCGTTAGCGGCGGCGGGAAAAGACCTGGGTTGGCGCATAGCCCTCATCCTAATCGGCGGTCGGCAGTAATATGTACGGCGGGGGTCATAGCAGCCCCGCCCCCGAACAACAACCGGCAGAAAGCCGCAAAGAATCGCATTCCATCTGACAAGCGCGCTGGACAGATGGGGGCACTTCGGGTAGAAGCCTCGCTTCACGAGTTTTGCTGTGCCGGAAACGGCCAACCTGTGCTGCGAGAGCGTCGATGAAAAAGGACATTCACCCCGACTACCATCCGATCACTGTTGTGATGACGGATGGCCACACCTATCAGACCCGTTCGACCTACGGGAAGCCGGGGGATACGCTGCGTTTGGAAATCGATCCGACGTCGCACCCGGCTTGGACCGGTGGCCAGCAGCGTATGCTGGACATTGGTGGTCAGTTGGCACGCTTCAACAAGCGTTTCGCCAATCTGGGCATCAAAGGCTAAGGTTTTTCGAAACCCTAGGCTTTTGCCAAAATGGTTTAAGTGGCCCTTCGGGGCCACTTTCCATTTGGGGGAACGGGATTAGTGGGTCGTGTGGATGGCACCGATCTCGGCGCACGCGGGCAGGGCTCCCATCGCCTTGTCCAGCCGATCCACGCGCGCATAAAGACGGTAGGACCGCCCCAACAGATCTTTTAGACCGCGCGGCAGGGGGGCGGAATCATCGTCGCCTATCTGCATTAAGCAGACGCGATGCCCATCTAAGCGCCGATCGGTGTGGAGGGCTTCCTCAAAACTAATTTCCCCCTCCTGCACGGCCCGGCGCACAAGCAGCCATGCCATGACCTGGGTTAACCGGGACGTTAGGCGCATGGCTTCCCGATTGGCCGCAAGTCTCTGGTCGAGCGATAGCTCCGCCCGCTCCGATGGTTCGCGGTAGGTGAGATAGTCTCGGGCCTCGACCAAAAGCCGGAAGGCCTCGTCGTAGGTGCCCCGGAAAAAGACCGTTGCCATTGGCCCCCCTTTCCGCGTGATGGGATTTCCAACCAACGGACGGTGCGCCCGGATAAGCATCCCTCTTCCGATAGTGAATTAAATTTTCTCGCCTGGCGAGCAGATCAAGGGGGGTGAGTTAAAAATGTTACCGCCGCGTGACGGCCACAGCCGAGGCGAAAAAAAAGCCGCACGACATAACGTCGGCGGCTCACAATAGTTTACCTCACCTGATACAACTTGCCTAAGCGGATTGACTCCTAATGGTTCGTCCGTTTGGGGTCAAGCGATTCGGTCAAATTTTTGACGCAATCGACCGGCGGTTAAGCCAGGTCGGCATCATCGACCGCCAAGGGTTGCGTTGGTGCGGCTGGCGCGGGGCCAAGGTTCCGGTTGCGGCGGCTCTCGGCACTGCCAGGAACCGTGCCATCGGGGTTGAGGCCAATGGCTTCGATTTCCTCGGGCGTCAGTTTGCGTAAGGCCTGTTCCTTGCGCTTGCGCCGCAAATCGGCCTCGCTGATAACCGTCGGCACCAGAAAAGCATGCACGCGCACCAGCGTTACGCTGGCAGGATCGATCCCATCGGCTTGCAGGGTTTCTTCAATCTTGATCGCCTTCAGGCTATCGGCGGCGTCCAGTGTTTCCAGAAAAAACAGCGCCTCGCCAATCCCGCCCCATTTGCCGATCCGGGTTAGGTAAACGCGGTCGCCGTTAGTGGTTTTCCCGGTAATGAGAAAGCCCAGCTTATCTTCGATCGAATTGGCGGGCACATAACGCGGAATAACGCGGTTCATCGAAAATCCTTCTCTAGAATTTAAACAGAGCTTCAGCCGCCCCGCGCCGGTTGCGTTTGGTCTCGGCCTCGGCATCCACCCGGGCGATTTCGGCGAGTAAGGCCAAGCGATAGGCCTGTAACTCCTCAATCCCCGCCCGCTCCAGCGCCGCGACCGACAGAAACACTGGCTGGTCTCCCGTTTGGCGTGGGCGTTCTTCCTCGGCTTGCATGCTCCGGCTTTCCCTTGCTAGGTCCCTTCGGGCGCGCATGATAAGACAGGATGGGCCGAAACTCGACCCTCCTTCGTTAAAAAAGCTTATCGATAAGGGCCTTACCCGTGAACCTTCCCCCCGTGATGCGCGCGATTGCCATTGAAACCCCCGGTGGGCCGGAGGTTTTGACCCCTGTTACCATGCCCCGACCCCAGCCTCAGGCGGGCGAGGTCCTGATTAAGGTCGCCGCAGCGGGGGTCAATCGGCCCGACCTGCTGCAACGCCAGGGCACTTATCCGCCCCCGCCGGGTGCGAGCCCCCTGCCCGGCCTGGAGGTCGCTGGGGTGATTGTCGCGGTGGGGGATGGCGTCGCGCCCACCCGCATCGGCGAACGGGTCTGTGCGCTCACCCCCGGCGGCGGCTATGCGGAATACGCAGCGGCCCCCGAGGGCCATTGCCTGCCCGTCCCCGCCGCCCTGTCGATGATCGAAGCCGCAGCCCTACCGGAAGGCGCGTTCACAGTCTGGGGCAATGTGTTCGATCGCGGACGGTTGCAACCGGGTGAAACGCTGCTCATCCATGGCGGCACCTCCGGCATCGGCTCGCTCGCCATTCAAATGGCGAAAGCCCATGGTACCGCCGTGCTGGTCACGGTGGGCTCCGACGAAAAAGCCGCCGCCGCGCGCGCACTCGGAGCAGATCACGTAATCAACTATCGCACCGAGGATTTCGGGCTGAAAACCCTGGAGGCAACCCAAGGCCGGGGCGCGGATGTGATTCTGGATATGGTGGGCGGCCCCTATATTCAGCGGAACATCGACTGCGCGGCGGTTGAAGGACGCATCGTCTTTATCGCTTTTCAGGGAGGATCGAGCGCCGAGGTTGATTTTCGCAAAGTCATGATGCGCCGCCTCACGCTCACCGGCACCACGCTGCGCCCGCAAAGCATTGCCGCAAAAACACGCCTTGCCGCCGCCCTGACCGAAACCGTGTGGCCTTGGGTGGAAAAAGGGCTGATTCGCCCCCAGATATACCGTGTTTTCCCGCTCGCCGAAGCCGCCGCCGCGCATGCTTTGCTGGAATCGGGCGAACCGATTGGAAAAATCGTCTTGGGTTTGGAGTAACACGCCTGCTATAGACGATTCCATATCGTCCCGGCCCGCCCCCTAAGGCGGGCCGTCGCAGCTTATAGAGGGTTAGAATCATGCCATTGCCGTTGATGCCGAAAGCCACCGCTGTTTGGCTCGTCGAAAACACGGCGCTGACGTTTGACCAGATCGCCGATTTTTGCGGTCTGCATATGCTCGAAATCCAAGCCATCGCCGATGGTGAGGTTGCGGGCGGCATGCAGGGCCTCGATCCGATCATCAACGGTCAGCTCACCCACGAAGAAATCAAGCGCTGCGAGGCCGATACAAAGACCAAGCTGAAGCTTTTGGTCAGTAATCTGCCGCAGCCGATGGTGCGAACCAAGGGCGGGCGCTATACGCCGATTGCCAAACGCCAAGATAAGCCCGACGCGATTGCCTGGCTGGTGCGGAACTATCCCGACATCACCGATGGGCAGATTTCCAAACTGCTGGGCACGACCAAGACGACCATCGCCTCGATCCGCGAGCGTAGCCATTGGAACATCAGCAATATTAAGGCGCGTGACCCGATTCAATTGGGTCTCTGCTCCTATGCCGCGCTGCAAGAGGTACTGGATACGCTGCGCCGCCAAGGCAAGCATATTCCCGACCAACTGCCGGTCGAAGGCGAAGAAATCCATAACGAGCCGCCCGAATTTACGCTCTAAGACTGCATCCAGACCTTCGGCTGGCCCGTAAGGCCGATTGATCTAATCCAGTTCGGCGCGGGCTGCGTATCAAGAGTATGCAGCCCAACACCGCTCCTACGCTTTCCGGCCCCGCTTTAGCCGCTTATGCCGCGCCCGCCCTACCGTTGGCTGCGCTGGCCGTGCCGCTGTATATCTATCTCCCCACGCTTTACGCCGAAACCCTAGGCCTCGGGCTGACCCTCGTCGGAACGTTGCTGTTGCTCGCCCGGGTTTTCGATGCGCTGACCGATCCGCTTGTCGGCGTGTTGGCCGACCGTTTTCCCCGGCGGAAACCCTGGCTTCTCGGCGCGCTTCCCCTAGTTTGCGTGTCGGTTTGGGCGCTGTTTTTCCCGCCCGAGGGCGCGGGCGGAGCCCATTTGCTTGGGTGGAGTCTGGCGCTGTATCTTGGCTGGACCGCCCTGCAAGTGCCCTATCTCGCGTGGGGCACCGACCTCACGCAGGCTTACCATGGCCGCACACGGGTTGCGGGCGCGCGGGAAGCCGCCTTGCTGATTGGCACGCTCGCAGCGACCATCCTGCCCGCCGCCCTCGGCCTGACTGGGCTTGCGGCGGTGAATGTGCTCGGGGGGATGATTCTGGTGCTGCTGATCCCGGCGGTTCTGCTCGCCTGCTGGCGATTGCCGGAAAAACGCACCCCGCCCGCGCCCAAACCCTCGCGGAAAGAGGCCTGGCGGCTCCTGATCACGAATAAACCGTTCCGGCTGTTGCTCGCGGCCTATCTGCTGAATGGCATCGCCAACGGCCTGCCCGCGACGCTGTTTCTGAGTTTTGTTGGCGACCGTCTTGGCGCGCCCGAAGCCACCGGCCCGGCCCTGGCGCTCTATTTCATCTCGGGGCTTGCGGGCGTGCCGCTGTGGTTGTGGCTCAGCCGTCGCTGGGGGAAACATCGGGCGTGGCGAACCGGCCTACTGCTCTCCTGCGTCGCGTTTCTGCCCGCGCCGTTCTTGAGCCTCGGTGACGCCCCGATTTTCTTCGTCCTCGCCGTCGCGACAGGGTTCATGATGGGGGCCGACCTGATCCTGCCGCCCGCGATGCAGGCCGATGTGATCGAAGCCGATGCGCTGGCCGGCGGCGGCGACCGGGCCGGGCTCTACTTCGCCCTCTGGGGCATGGCGACGAAAGCCTCGTTGGCGCTGGCGGTTGGCCTTGCCTTTCCGCTGCTCGATCTTGCCGGGTTCGTGCCGGGAACAAATACCTCGCCCGGCGGTTGGGCTTTAGCCGCCCTCTACGGCGGTGCGCCGCTGTTGTTCAAACTTTTGGCCTGGCTGTTGTTGCGCGGCTATGCGCTCGACGAAGCCGCCCTCACCCGCCTCCGCCCTGCTTCAGGAGTATCCCCATGGTCCGCCGATGGCTCTACGCCGCCCCAATCGTCCTTTTCTTTGGCGCCTTTGCCCTGCTCACAGGATGCAGCACGATGAAACCGCAGGATTTCGCCAATACCACCCCCCGCTTCGTCGTCGAAGAATATTTCGCCGGAAAGACCAAGGCCTGGGGCATTTTCGAGGATCGGTTCGGGAATTTGCGCCGCGACTTTATCGTCGAAATCACCGGCACCTGGGACGGTAAAATCCTGACGCTGGACGAGGATTTCACCTATAGCGACGGCGAGAAGGACCGGCGGATCTGGACCATCGTCAAGAAGGACGAGCATACCTACGAGGGCCGCGCTGCCGATGTCGTCGGCATCGCTACCGGGCTCGCTTACGGGAAGGCCCTCAACTGGCGCTATGATTTGAACCTCAAAGTCGGCGACGGCACCTGGCGCGTCGCCTTCAACGATTGGATGTTCCTGGCCGATAAGGACACGCTGATTAACCGCGCCCGCGTGTCGAAATTCGGCATCGAGATCGGCGAGGTCACGCTGTTTTTCCGCAAAGAACCCGCTGCCGCCCAGCGCACCGGCGCGCTTGAACCCTGGGCGGGGCAAGGAGTCGCTGCGGCTCAATAATTTTGCCCCCGCTTAGGGACAAAATTACTTGCGGCATTTCGAAAGGCTCATTATACATGTCCCCGTACAGGGACATTGGATAGACCATTCCCTGATTACTCAGGGAAACCGCTATGCTCGCTCATCCGCCCACCCTCGCCCTTTTATCGCTGCTGCTGCTCGGGGCTTGCGCCAATCAACAAACCACCAATACCGGCTTCATCCAGGCGCAGGCCGGAAAGCCGGTCACTTTGGTCGCCGATGCCGAGGACGCCGACCGCAAAATCTTCACCGCCCCTCCGGCCGTGCTGGCAGGCTACCATAGCTTCATTCTCGATGAGGTCGCGCTGCGCCCCGGCCCGCAGGTGCCCGCCGATACCGCCACCGAGGTGCGGGACGATCTGAAGCAAACCTATGCCGATGCGTTGCGCCAGGCGTTCGGGGCGCGGCTGAAGCAGGTGCAGCAGCCCGGCCCCGGCGTTCTGCGGGTCAAAGCGGCGATCACTGGGTTTGAGCGGGCGAATGTCGCGCTGAATGTCGTCACCTCCACCCTTGTCGGCCCCGTGACCGCAGGCGGGGCGGCGTCGGAGGCCGTGGTTATCGATAGCCAGACCCAGGCCCCGGTTCTTGCGCTCGCCACCCATTCCAATGGCACGCCCCTGATGGGCGGCCCCGTCGGCTATTTCACCCAACACGGTCACGCCCGCCATGCTGAGGCGCTGGCCGGGCTGATGGCCCCAGTAGCGGCGCGTTAGGGCGGGGAGATCGGATCATGCTGCGATTGCTCGCCCCCGTCCTCACGAGCCTCGGTCTCGTCGCCTGTGCCGCTGGCGCGCAGGTTGGCGAAAAAAGCGCGAAAGATTTTTCAGAACGCACGGAAGTGGTCAACCTAACCAGCCAGGCCCCCGCCGCGCAGGTCGCCCGATGTTTTGAAACCCAGGCCCGCCTCCTACCACTCTCAACCGTCACCTACGAGGCCGATACGCGCCTCTACCGCTACCGGCTGAAAACCTATGATCTGTGGTTGGAAGAAGCTGAGTTTAGCGATACAGCCACAGGCGGATCGCAGGTGCGATTTCGCTATGCCGCCAACTATGATGCCGGGTGGCGCAAGATGCTGGAGCGCGACCGCCTCGGCCCGCTGAAAGCCTGCACGGACGCGAAGGGATGAGCATCATGACCGAAAACGAAACCAATCCACAGCGCCCGCGCAACCGTTCGGCCACCGAAACCCGGATTTTGGACGCGGCCCGCGTCATCATCGCCCGCGACGGCTTTACCGCCCTCGGCGTGAACGCCGTCGCCGCCGAAGCGGGGTGCGATAAAAAACTGATCACGCGCTATTTCGGCGGGATTGAAGGGGTTGTGGAAACCTTGGGCGGCGATCTTGGGTTTTGGGTCGGCCCGGTCCCGCCCAAAGCGCAGCCCAATACCTCCTACGCCGACCGAATGGCCGAGTTGCTCACCGCCTATCAGGCGACACTGACCGATAATGATTTGCTCCAGCGCGTGCTTGCCGCCGAACTGGATAGCCCTTCCGCCGCGCTACTCGCCGTCGAACAGAAGCGCACTATAGCGATGGGGCAGTGGATGGCCGAAGCGCGCGGCCCGCTCACCCCGCCCGAGGGGATTGATGCCCCTGCGATCAATGCGGTCTTGCTGGCAGCTTTGCATTATCTCACGCTGCGCACGCGCACCACGGGCAGTTTCGCCGGGGTCGATCTCACTTCGGAAGCCGGGCGGAACCGGATTTACGCGGCACTGCAAACGCTGCTCAAACAGGGGCTCGCCCCATGAACGGCGCGCGGGGGCGGACTATCGGCCCAATCGTTATCCTCTTCATCCTTGCGCTCAACCTGCCTTACGCCACACTCATCGAACTCTTCGGTTATGACGATATTCTGCGCGAACCCACGGGGGTAACGCTGGCGGCCTTTCGCGCAGGCGGCCCCCCCCTGCTGCTCGCGTGGCTCGGGTTTGCCGCAGGCGCGCTGCTGTTCGCGCCGCTCGCCGGGCTGCTGGAGCGGGCGATTGGCCTGCGGGCGGGCTGGACCGGGCAGGCCTCCGCCGTCGCCCAAACCGTCGGCCTTGCCCGCTGGGTGTTCATCGTGCCCCTTTTGGCGGAGGCACAAAAGGATGCCCCGCCGCCACTCGCGGCAACGATTGATCTGCTTTATCGCGCCCAACATCAAATGTTCGGCACGTTCATTGGGGAAATTCTCGGGCAAATCCTGCTCGCCGCCTGGACCGCCCGCGTGGCGCGCCACCTTTGGAGCTTGAACCGACCGCTGGCGCTGATGGGGGCGGCGACCCTGCCGCTGTGGGTCTTAGGATTATCCGAGCCGCTGGCGACTGTCTTTCGGAGCCTGCCAGGAATCGAAGTAACGCCGCTCGCCTTTATCGGCTGGCAAGCGTGGTTGCTGTGGTTCGGTGGCTGGTTAATCTGGCGGAAGGGATCGCGACTATGCGGCGGAGGCTATTTTCCGCCGCAACAAGCGCAACACCCAACCTAGGACGGGCAGTTTCTCGTAAAAGCCGCTCGCCGCGTCCCAATGGTCGCGGTAGAGGCGCACACGGCCTTCATCGTTAAAATAAATCTCGCTCATGCCGTCGAATTCGAACATTTGCCCGCCTTGGCGGCGATCGCCTTCAAAACGCCAGCGCAGATACCAGGCATTGCCTGACCAGGCGCGGTCGATCACCGTAAAGCGGACGTTCTTGAGCGATACGAAAATCGCAGCGAACACCCGCTGCATCGCCTGCGCCCCACTGACATCGTGAAACGGATCGATAAAGCGCACGTCGCTTGCTACGAGATCCAGGATCTGCGGCACGGTTTCCGCCGTCAGGGTCTCCAAATACTGCTGAAACGGCTCAATAGGCGGCACGCTGGTCATGTTTTACAATCCTGTCGAAACCCCGGTCTGGCGGGCAACCAGCGCAAAATAGAGCCGATAGGGCAAGAGGCGAAGCAGTTTCAAGATAAAGACGAACCGGCGCGGAAAAGCGATTTCGAACCCATCCCCCTCAAGTCCGGCCAAAATTCGCGCCGCCGCCGCCTCGGGCGTCATCAAAAACGGCATCGGAAAATCATTCTTATCGGTCAAGGGGGTACGCACGAAGCCAGGGTGGATAACCTGCACGCGCACGCCAACCCCCGCGAGGTCCAAGCGCAAGGATTCCGCCAGCGCCGTCACCGCTGCCTTGCTGGCGCAATAGGCCCCGGCTTTCGGCAGACCGCGATAGGCGGCAACCGACGAAACCAGCGCCACCCGCCCGCTTTTACGGGCCGTAAAGCGCGGCAGAATTGCGGCGACGCTGTTAATGGCCCCGCCCAGGTTCACCCCAATCAGCCGGTCGTAAACGCTGGGATCGAAGGCGGCCCCATCCGTCGGCTGATGGGTGCCCGCGTTGAGCACCGCCACTGTAATTGGCCCCTGTGCAGCTTCCACCGCGTCCACCACGGCGGCAAGGCCAGCCCGATCGGTGATATCGCCGGGGAAGGTCGAAATCCGCCCGCCGCCCTCGGCCACCAAGGCCGCGAGCTCCTCCGTCCCGCGCGCCGTCGCCGAGACCGTCCAGCCGCGCTGGGCTGCCGCGAGCGCTACTGCCCGGCCAATACCTTGGCTCGCGCCGGTAATCCACAGATGGGTCATGGCTGAATCTCCAAGGTTTTGAAAAAGCAGCGCGAATCGTCCAAAATGGCGGCGCGGCGCTCGTCGGTCAGTTTGTCGAGGGTGCGGTAGGGCATGGCAAGGCGCGGGTTTCGCCCCAGCTTATCGCGGTGCTCGATCAGGAAGTTCCAGTAGAGATAGTTGAACGGGCAGGCTTTCGGGCCGTTCTTTTTGGCAACATCGAAGCGGCAGCGCTCGCAGTAATTCGACATTTTATCGATATAGGCCCCGCTCGCCGCATAGGGCTTGCTCGCCATCACCCCGCCATCGGCAAACAGCGCCATGCCGATAACGTTCGGCAGTTCCACCCATTCCACTGCATCGGCATAGACCGCCAAATACCATTCGGCGACTTCCGCCGGGCGCGCGCCGATGAGAAGCGCGAAATTGCCGGTAATCATCAGGCGTTGGATATGGTGGGCATAGGCCGTGCGCTTGGTTTGATCGATCACTTGGCGCAGGCAGTTCATCTCGGTCGCGGCCGACCAGTAGAAGCCCGGCAAGGGGCGCTCGGCCCCGAAGAAATTCACCTCGGCATAGGCGGGCATATGCCGCCAATAGAGCCCGCGCACATATTCGCGCCACCCCAAGATTTGCCGGATGAAGCCTTCCGCCGCATTCAGCGGCACGCGCCCGGCGCGGTATTCGGCCTCCGCGCGGTCGCAAACGGCTTTCGGATCGAGCAGACCGATATTGAGATACAGGGCGATGCGGGCATGAAACAGCACGTCGCCCCCCTCAGGGGTTCTGTCCTGGCGCATCGCGTCCTGATAGGTGCCGAAGTTCGGCAGGGCGTGGCGGCAAAAATGCTGAAAGGCGGCGTCGGCATCAGTGGCGGTCACGGCGTAATCGAACCCGGCCAAATCGCCGAAATGATTGGCAAAGCGCGCTTCAACCAGCGCGAGCACCGCGTGCGTGATCGCATCCGGGGCAACCCGAAACAGCGGCGGCGCGGGAACCTCAGCGGGCAACGCGCCTCGGTTCTCCGCATCGAAATTCCACGCAGCCCCCTCCGGCTTGCCGTCAGCGGTCAGCAGAATCCCGGTGCGGCGGCGCATATCGCGGTAGAAATATTCCATCCGCAGGCCCTTACGGCCTTCGGCCCAAGCGGCAAACTCGGTGCGCGAACAAAGGAACTGATCATCGGGGCGCATGTCGACGGGCAGCCCGAAGCGGCCCTGCCAGCTTTGCACTTCTTCCCACAGCCGCCACTCGCCCGGTGCCGTGAGGATCAGTCGATCCGGTTGAAGCGCCGCCTGAGCCCGCGCCACCGCGTCGGCCAGCGTCTCACAAGGGTTTGGGTCATCGAGGGCGATGTAGAAAACGCGAATCCCGCGCGCCCGCAAATCTTCAGCGAAATGGCGCATGGCCGACAGGAAAAAGGCGATTTTCTTGGGATGATGCGGCACATAGCGAGTTTCGGCGGCCACCTCCGCCATAAGCACCCAATCCTGCGCCGGATCGATATCCCGTAAGGCTGATAGGTTTAGCGTGAGTTGATCGCCGAGAACCAGACGGAGCGCGCCGCTCATTGTGCCGCAGAAGCTATGGCAGGCGCGGGCTTTGCCCCGTCGGGCAGCAGCGCCACCGTGGTGGGCGTGTTCCGGCGGTAGCGGATTTTAGAGCCGCGCGCTACGAACTCCAACCCGGCCCATTCGCCGTTCGGAAGATACCAAAGGTCCAGCTCCAGATCGCCGCTGACCCGATAGCGCGCGGCTTTCTCAAGGGAGCCTGCCACTGTGATGGTCTCGTCACCAAGCCGCTGAATGGCGACCTTACGTAAGCGCCCGCTTTGGGTATCGAGCCAGGTATCGCGGTCCAGCGCTGCGCGGTGCCAGTAGCTCGTCGGCAGAATGTCTTTCGGCAGCGGGCTTGTCGCCTCGCCCTGTTGTAGCCGGAAGCTCTCGGGCAACGCGCCCCCGATAACCCGAAAAGCGTCGCCATCATCATCGGTGGTCGTTTCTATCCGGGTCAGGCGGCCATTTTGCCAAGCTTCGCGGTTGCGGTGTGTATAGCGAAACACCGTAAGCGGGCCGAAATCCACCTTCAAATCAATCGCGATGTCCACCTTCAAATCTTCAGCCGACCCGGAGAATTTGACGCTGTGGGTGCCGAACGGTGCGCCGTCGCGCTCCACGGTAAACGCCAATTCGCGCGGCGGGGCTTGCTGGGCCGAAACGGCGGGGGCCAAAAGCAGCCCGCCCGCTAACGCTAAACCGAAGAGCGTGCGCATCGCCTATCCTTTCACTCGAAGCGTGGACCGTCCGCCGTCCACTGCGAAAACCTGACCTGTGATCCATCCAGCCCGCTTAGGATCGAGCAAGAAAGCGGCAAGCTCAGCCACCTCGTCGGCCTCGCCAAGCCGGGGGATTGGGTGCAAGGCTGCTATCCCTTTGGCCATTGCCTCATTCTTCGTAAAAGGTTCCGCCAGCGGCGTGCTGGTAAGGCTGGGGGCAATAGCATTCACCCGCAGTTTCGGCGCGAGTTCGGCGGCAAGCGACCGCGTGAGCCCTTCCACCGCCCCCTTGGCCATCGCAATAGCGGCATGATTGGCAAAGCCTTGCGCCACCGCCACGCTCGACACCAGCACTATACCCGCATCATGGTCTAAAAAAGGCTGGGCGGCTTGAACCGCCAGCGCTGCGCCGAGGGCGTTTAGCCGAAACGCCTCCAAGAAGTCCGCCTCGGTCAAGCGCGCCAGGGGCTTTAACGGGATGGAGCCAACCAGGTAGGCGAGCCCGGCAAGACCACCCGCGCCAAGCTGGCCGATAGCCGCTTTCAGCGCCGCAGTATCCATAACATCGGCAACGGCATAGGCAGCGCCCAACTCTTGCGCCAACGGGACTAACGCCGCCTCTCGCCGCCCGATCAAGGCGACTGATTGGCCTTGCCGGTGCAAGTTCCGGGCAAGCGCCGCGCCAATCCCGCCAGGGCCAATAATCAAAATCGGGGCCATGCTGCATCTCTCCTTGCTTTCTAAGTGTACGAGCCCGGCCCGGCCTTAGATCACTCGGCAGCCCCCCGCGATTAGCCGCTTGACAGGAAACGGCCCTGCTCCTAAAAACCACTCCTCGCTTTGGCGAGGGCGCTTAGCTCAGCGGTAGAGCACATCCTTCACACGGATGGGGTCACAGGTTCAATCCCTGTAGCGCCCACCATTTTAAAAGCCTCCATCTTCATGAGATGGAAGGCTTTTTTATTGATTGTAGGTTTCGCTGCGGCACCCCCGCGCAATTGCCACTGGTATCCCTCCCCGCGCCTGCCTATCTTGATGACGCTGTTAACAGGCAGGGTTCAAGGGAGAGAAGCATGGGTCAGTTCGGCATGGGGCAGCCGGTTCGGCGGGTTGAAGATGCGCGTTTTCTGACCGGCGCGGGCCGCTATACGGATGATATTTCCCTGCCCAATCAAGCCTATGCCTTGGTGCTGCGCTCGCCTTACGCCCATGCCACCATCAGTAGCATTGATGCGAGCGATGCCCTGGCCATCCCCGGCGCGCTGGCGGTTCTGACGAGCGCGGATGTGAACGCGGCGGGCCTGAAGCCGATGATGACGCCGATCAAGCTGAAGAACCGCGACGGCTCGCCAATGGTGATGCTGCCGCGCCTGCTGCTGGCGGAAGGCAAAGTTCGCCATGTCGGCGATGGCGTGGCGCTTATTGTCGCCGAAAACCTCGATGCCGCCCGCGATATGCTGGATGCGGTGATCGTGGATTACGACGATCATCCCGCCATCGTCGACACCGCTGGCGCGGTCGCCCTGGATGCGGCGCAGGTTTATGCGGAAGCGCCGGGGAATATCTGCTTCGATTGGGGCTCGGGCCAGCCGGACGCGGTGGAAGCCGCCTTCGCCAAGGCCAGCAAAATCGCCCGACTGCGCCTGATCAACAACCGGCTGATTTCCCACGCGATGGAGCCGCGCAACGCGATTGGCGATGTGGATGCTGACGGGCGGTTGACGCTTTATACCAGCAGCCAGGGCGTGCATGACCTGCAAGAGGTCTTCGCCGATGAGGTCTTCGGCATTGGGCGCGAGAAGCTCCGCGTCGTCACCCCGGACGTCGGCGGCGGCTTCGGTACAAAGATTTTCCCCTACCCCGAACAGGCGCTAGTGCTGCTGGCGGCGCAAAAGCTGAACCGCCCGGTGAAATGGACCGGCGAGCGCTCCGATTCCTCGCAAGCCGACGCCCACGGCCGCGATAATGTGACCGAAGCCGCCCTTGCCCTCGATGCGGACGGCAAATTCCTCGCTCTCTCGGTCGATACCATCGCCAATCTCGGCGGCTATATCTCGCCCTACGGGCCGTTCATCCCGACCCTGGCGGGCACGATGATGCTGACGGGCGTCTATGCGATTCCCGCCGCCTCGGTGCGCGTGCGCGGCGTCTTTACCCATACTGCCCCGGTCGATGCCTATCGCGGCGCGGGCCGCCCGGAAGCCGCTTATGTGATCGAACGGATGGTTGAGGAAGCGGCGCGCATCACCGGCCTGTCGTCGGCTGAAATCCGCCGCCGCAATTTCATTCCCGCCACCGCCATGCCGTTCAAAACCGCGCTGGGGCAAACCTACGACAGCGGCGACTTTAATCAAACGCTCGCCGAAGCGCTGAAAATCGCCGATGTTGCCGGGTTCGAAGCGCGTCGGATTGAGGCCAAAGCGCGCGGCAAACTGCGCGGGCTCGGCCTGTCCTCCTATATCGAAGCCTGCGCGGGCGGCAGCCCCGAGGATGCGCGGCTGGTGATGGATGACGCGGGTAAAGTGACGCTCTTCATCGGCACTCAATCTAACGGCCAGGGCCATGCCACCGCCTACGGGCAGTTGGCCGCCGATGGGCTCGGTATCGATATCGCCGATATCCAGATGGTCCAGGGCGATACCGACCGGGTGCGCACCGGCGGCGGCACGGGCGGGTCGCGCTCGGTGCCCATTGGCGGCGTTGCCGTCACCAAAGCCGTTGAAGCCCTGATCGAAAAAGGCAAGCGCCTCGCCTCCCATCTGCTCGAAGCTGCCCCTGCCGATGTGGAGTTTTCGAGCGGCAGCTTTACCATCGTCGGGACTGACCGGCGCGTCGGGCTGGCAGAAGTGGCGGCCCAAGCGAAAGCGGGCAAGGTGCCCGAGGGCGAAACGCCGGAACTGGACGGGGACGGGCGCTGGAAGCCGCCTGCCGCCACCTATCCGAACGGCACGCACGTCGTTGAGTTGGAAATCGATCCCGACACCGGCGGCGTCACGCTGGAGCGTTACGTCGTCGTCGATGATTTCGGCGCAGTGGTGAACCCGCTGATGCTGGCGGGCCAAGTCCACGGCGGCATCGCCCAGGGCGCAGGGCAAGCTCTGATCGAAGAAGCCGCCTACGATCCCGAGTCGGGCCAGCTTATCACCGGTTCCTTCATGGATTACGGCATGCCGCGCGCCGATCTACTGCCGCAGATCGAGTTCCACTTGAAGAATGTTCCCTGCACCACTAATCCGCTTGGCATCAAGGGTGCGGGGGAAGCCGGGGCGATTGGCGCGCCGCCCGCCGTTATCAACGGGCTGCTGAATGCGCTCAGCCCCCTCGGCATCACCCATATCGATATGCCCGCAACGCCCCATAAGCTCTGGCAGGCGATTCAAGCCGCGCAAACTCGGGCCGCTGCCGAATGATCGATCTCGAAACGGTGCGCGGGCTCATCCCCGGCTTGGAGCGGATTGTGACCGAGGCAGGGGATGCGATTTTGCCGCTCTATGCGAGCGGCTGCACGATGACCCAAAAGGGCGACGGCTCCCCCGTGACCGAGGCCGATCACGCGGCGGAAGCCGTGCTGCTGGCGGGGCTCGAAGCGCTGACGCCGCATATCCCCATCGTCTCGGAAGAACAGGTCGCCGCCGGTTTCTGCCCAGATTGTTCGGGCGGGCTCTGGTGGTGCGTCGATCCGCTCGACGGCACGAAGGAATTCGTGAACCGAACCGGAGAATTTGCCGTCTCGGTTGGGCTGATTTCCGGCCTCTATCCGGTCTTAGGGGCGCTGCGCGTGCCGGTGCAGGGCATTACCTATTCCGGCGGCCTTGGCCTCGGCGCGTGGAAACAGGTCGGCGACGACCGCCAGCCAATCCACATGCGCGCCGCCCCCGCCGGGGCGTTGGTCGCCATGATCTCCCGTTCCCACCGCGATGGGGCCGCCGCCGATGTGGCGCTTGCCGAGCATGGTGTGACCAAGCAGGTAAGCTGCGGCAGTGCCTGGAAATTCGGCCTACTCGCGGAGGGGGCTGCGGATATTATGATCCGCTACGGGCGCACCTGCGAATGGGACACGGCGGGCGGGCAAGCGATCATCGAAGGCGCAGGCGGAAGGGTGACGGATTTAGGCGGCACACGTCTCGCCTATGGCAAGCCGGAATTCGGCAATAGTCCGTTTCAGGTTCTGGCGGGGTAGAGGGGCTTACTCGAATAAATCGGCATGGGTTCCTGCTCGCACAAAAACGATGCTATCGCCATCGACTTGATACAGCAGCAAAAAATCGCCACCGATATGACATTCCCGATAGTCCGCCCACTCGCCCTTCAGCGGATGATCGAGCCATTCCGGGCCTAAAGGTGCGTCATCCGCAATCAACATCAGCATGACCGCTTTAAGCTGCGGCATGTCGTAACGCCCCGAGCGCGAGAGGCGCAGCCAATCCTTAACAAAGCTTTTGGCGTAATCGACCGTGCGCGGCAGCGAAGCCTGCTTACTCTTTGCGGGCTTCTTGATCGAGGGCATCAAAGACATCCTGAGCCTTGATAAAACGTGCCCGACGGGCTCGCAAGATTGCCCGCGACTCGGTCATTGCCGCGCGCGTTTCGGCGTTCGGCACCGTTAGATCGAAGGGTAGCGCCTTATCCTTGGCTATGCGGGTCAAGGTGATGCGGACGATATCGGAAACCGTCAGCCCCATTTCCGCTAAAACGGCAGCGGCCTCGTCCTTCAGACCTTCATCAATACGCGCGCGCACGAAAGCATTAGAAGCCATAACTACCTCCCTTCTAATACGCTCTTTGTAGCTCAAATGAGCTACAAATTCAAAGCGCCCTTCAAGCTTTCGTTGGGTAGACCGACCCCGCCAAGGCCGCAATTTCCTGCGCCGCCACACCAGACGGTTCAAACTCGGAAATCCCCAAGCCCGCTGCGAGGGACGCCGCCAGCGCGGTGCGATTGCCGATGCGAAAGGCCGACAGAGGCAAACCTTGCCGCTCGGCTTCGTCGGCCACCTCCTGCGCCGCCTTGCCGCGCGGTGGTACCCGGTTGAGGACCAGTTGGGCCGGGCGCTTTTCCTCGGCGGCGAGATCGAGGGTGGCTTTCGTTGCCCACAAATCGAGCACGCTCGGTTGCAGCGGAATCAAGACCTGATGGGCGGCGCGCACAGCAATACGGGCTTCCGTGGCCGCGTGCGGCGGGCTATCGATCAACACAATGTCATAGGTTTTGGCGAGACGCTCCACCTCCCCCGCCGTGCGCCAGCCGGTGACGGGCAGCACGAAGGGCGCAGGCCGCCCTTGCTTCTCGGCGCGGAGCTTCGCCCACTGCGTCACCGAGCCTTGCGGATCGATATCGGCGACGGCGACGCTGAGACCTTGCGCGCTCCAGAAGGTAGCGAGATGGACGATGAGGGTGGTTTTTCCCGCGCCGCCTTTTTGCTGAGCAATGGTGATAATTTTAGCCGTCATACGGATATGATGACGCTCTCCGGCGCGGGCTGGCAAGGGCTGCGTGCGGTGCAAGCGCGCAAGCGCAAGAAAACCCATCGCATCGCTTGACCCACGGGGGCTAGAACGGCACGGTTGCCGCCATGCCCATTCTGTCCGCCACCGCTGCCACCATCGCCGAAGCCGCGCGCCACCTCCGTTCTGGGGGGTTGGTCGCCTTTCCGACCGAGACCGTCTACGGGCTGGGGGCCGATGCGACCCAGGATAAGGCTGTGGCTGCGATTTACGAGCTGAAAAGCCGCCCCAGTTTCAACCCGCTCATAGCCCATGTCGCGGATTTGGAAACGGCGGAGCGCTATGCGATCTTCGATACCCGCGCCCGCTACCTCGCCCGCCGCCTGTGGCCCGGTGCGCTGACCCTGGTTTTGCCGCGCAACCCGAAAGCGCCGATTTCGGATCTCGTGACGGCGGGCCTGCCGACCCTGGCGATCCGGGTGCCCGACCATCCCGTCGCCTTGCAGCTTTTGCAGGCGCTGGGCCGCCCGGTCGCCGCCCCCTCCGCCAACCGCTCCGGCAAAGTCAGCCCGACCACTGCGGCCCATGTGGAGGAAGAATTCGGCGCGCGCCTTGCTATGATTCTCGACGGCGGGGCGACGCGCGTGGGGCTCGAATCGACCGTGCTTGATCTTACCAGCGACCGCCCCGTGCTGCTGCGCCCCGGCGGCGTGACGCGTGAGACGCTGGAAGCCTCGCTGGGGGAAATCGATGTCGCTGCCGAGGGCCAACCCGACGGCCCGAAAAGCCCCGGCATGCTGCTGAGCCATTACGCCCCCCGCCTGCCCGTTCGCCTGACCTGCGACGATCCACAGCCCGGCGAAGCGCTCCTAGCCTTCGGCCCGGATGTGCCGGAAGGGTTTGCCCTGGTCGAAAACCTGTCCCCCAGTGGAAACCCCGTGGAAGCCGCGACCAATCTGTTCGCCGCCCTGCGCCGCTTGGATCAGCCGGAGTTGACAGGCATCGCCGTGATGCCAATTCCCTCGCAGGGCCTCGGCCTTGCCCTTCAAGACCGGCTGCGCCGCGCCGCCAGCCCTCGCTCATCTTCTGGAGTTTGAGACCGATCATGCCGACCGAGGCCGTTCTTTCCCGCCTGCACGAAATCCTCGGCCCGAAGGGCGTGATCGTCGATCCCGCCCTGTTGGAACCGCATCTGGTGGAGTGGCGCGGCCTCTATCGCGGCACCGCCCGCGTGGTCGTCAAACCGGCCAATACCGAAGAAGTCGCCGCCGTGGTGAAGCTTTGTGCCGAAACCCGCACGCCTATCGTGCCGCAAGGGGGCAATACCGGCCTCGTTGGCGGGGCGGTTGCCGATGAGAAGGCGATTATCCTGTCGCTCGCCCGGATGAACAAAGTCCGTGCACTCGATAAATCGGCCTATACGCTCACCGTGGAAGCGGGCGTGGTGCTAGCCGATGTGCAGAAAGCGGCAGAAGAGGCCGACCGGCTGTTTCCCCTAAGCCTTGCGGCCGAAGGCTCCTGCCAGATCGGCGGCAATCTCTCCACCAATGCCGGCGGGACCGCCGTTTTGCGCTACGGCAATAGCCGCGATTTGGTGCTGGGGCTGGAAGTGGTGCTGCCAAACGGCGAAATCATCCACGGGCTGCACGGTTTGCGCAAAGACAATACCGGCTATGACCTGCGACACCTGTTCTTAGGCGCGGAAGGCACGCTGGGGATCATCACGGCGGCAGTGCTGAAGCTGTTCCCGCGCCCGCGCGATATTGCCACCGCCTTCGTTGCCGTCGAGAACCCGCAAGCCGCTATCGATACGCTGGCGCTGTTGCGCGAAAGCTCCGGCGATACGGTGACGATGTTCGAGTTGATGAGCCGTTTTTCCATCGAAACCGTGCTTCGCCACGTTCCTGGCACTGCCGACCCGGTGGAAACCTTGAGCGCCTGGTACGCGCTGATCGAGCTTTCCTCCCCGCGCGCCGGGGGCGATTTGCAGTCGGCGCTGGAAGAAGGCTTAGGCGCTGCGATGGAGAACGGCTGGGTGACGGACGCCGCCATTGCCCAGAACGACAGCCAGCGCGCCGCCTTCCGCCGCATCCGCGAGGAAATTTCGGACGCGCAAAAGCACGAGGGCGGCAGCATCAAACACGATATTTCCGTGCCCCTTGCCGCCATTCCGGCCTTTCTGGAGCGGGCCGACGCCGCCATCGAAAAACTGATCCCCGGAACCCGCCCTTGCAGTTTTGGGCATGCCGGAGACGGAAACTTACACTATAATCTTTCCCAGCCGGTCGGGGCCGACCGGGAGGCCTATTTGCAGCAGTGGGAGGCGGCGAACCGGGTTGTGCATGATATCGTCCAGGACTTGGGCGGATCGTTCAGCGCCGAACATGGGATCGGCACGCTGAAGGTGCACGAGCTTGAACATTATAAATCGCCCGCCGCTCTTGAGGCGATGCGCCAAATCAAACGGGCCTTAGACCCGTATGCAATCATGAATCCAGGGAAGGTAATCGCGTCATGACGTATCAGGCACCGCTCGACGATATTCGCTTCACGCTGCACCGGGTTGTCGGGGTGGCCGATGTTCTCCCCGACGGCATTGATTCGACCGATGTCGATGCCATTCTGGAAGAAGCGGGTAAATTCGCAGGCTCGGTGATCGCCCCGCTCAATTGGGGTGGCGACCAGCATGGCGCGGTGCTTGAAAATGGCGTGGTGCGGACGGCCCCCGGCTTCCGCGACGCCTATCATGCTTTCGTCGAAGGCGGCTGGAACTCGGTCGGCGGCGATCCCGAATTCGGCGGTCAGGGGCTACCGATTGCGATTTCGGCGGCGCTCTCGGAACTGTGGAATAGCGCGAGCATGGCTTTCGCCCTCTGCCCGCTGCTGAACCTCGGCGCGATTGAATGCCTGGAACGCCACGGCTCGGACGCGCAAAAGCAAAAATACCTCGCCAAGATGATCGAAGGCACCTGGACCGGCACGATGAACCTGACCGAACCGCAAGCGGGGTCAGACCTCGCGGCGGTGCGCACGAAGGCCGTGCCGGTCGGGGATGGTACCTACCGGATTTCCGGCCAGAAGATTTTCATCACCTATGGCGACCATGATTATACCGATAACATCATCCATCTGGTCCTCGCCCGCCTGCCCGATGCGCCGCCGGGCGTGAAAGGGATCAGCCTGTTCGTCGTGCCGAAACTGATGGTTCACGACGACGGCTCTTTGGGCGACAAGAATGATCTGCGCTGCGTGAGCCTGGAGCATAAGCTCGGCATCCACGCCTCCCCCACCGCCGTCATGGCCTATGGCGACGGCGAGGGCGCGCTGGGTGAACTGATCGGCGAGGCCAATCGCGGCCTCGAATATATGTTCGTGATGATGAACAATGCCCGGCTCAATGTCGGCGTGCAGGGCATCGGTATTGCTGAACGCGCCTATCAGCACGCGGTTGCCTATGCGCGCTCGCGCACCCAAGGGAAACCGCTGCCGGGCAGCCCGAGCCAAACGATCATTGCCCACCCGGACGTGCGCCGGATGCTCGTGCTCTCGAAAGTGAAAATTGAAGCCGCCCGTGCCCTGGCGCTCGAAGCCGCCGCCGTGCTCGACCGCGCCCATAAGGGCATCGCGGGCGCGCAAGCGCGTGGCGATTTGCTCATTCCCATCGTCAAATCCTGGTCCACCGACCTCGGCGTTTCCGTCGCCTCCACTGGCGTGCAGATTCATGGCGGCATGGGCTTTATCGAGGAAACCGGCGCGGCCCAACATTTGCGCGACGCCCGCATCGCCCCGATCTACGAAGGCACCAACGGCATCCAAGCCGCCGATCTCGTCGGTCGCAAGCTGCTGCGCGACGGCGGGGCCGCAATGACCGCCCTGATTGCCGATGTCAGCGCCACCCTGGGCCAGCTAGCCCAGCAGCCGGGCGATGATCTCGCCGTCGTGGCGCAAAACCTCAGCATCGGCCAATCCGCCTTACGCGAGGCGACCGACTGGCTGCTGCTCGCCGCCAAGGAAGACATGCGCCTGCCGTTTGCCGCCTCAAGCGCCTATCTCGACCTCGCCGGGATCGTCGCCGGCGGCTGGATGCTCGCCCGCTCGGCCCTCGTCGCCCAGGCCGACCTTACCCAAGGCGGCGGCCACGCGGCGTTCCTCGAAGCCAAAATCATCGGTGCCCGCATTTTCGCGGAACATGAGTTAGTGCGGGCGACTGGCCTGCTGGAAAGCATCCGCGCGGGCTCAAAGAGCTTGCTTCAGTATGATGAGGCGCTGCTTTAGAGACTGTTTAACGGGGGCGCTGCCCCCGTTTCCCCCGCCCAAGGGGCTTGCCCCTTGGGTATCCCGTTTTCCGGAAGACTACCGGCGCGGCGCTCCCTCGGCCCCCGGATCGCTGCCGCCCAGAAGAATCAACCGCCGCGCGCCTTCCCGCTCGATCAGCGCCTTGAGTGCTTCACGAACGATAGCGGCGGTTTCCCGGATGCCCGTCAAGCTTTGGGCTTGCTCTAGCAGATCATCGTCGAGGGTCAGGGTCGCGCGCATAATTGGCTCCTATCGGAGTACAATTCATAGCATCGTTTGATGACGATACCTATGCCGCCATGCGCTCCCCTCACAGCGACCGCAGAAACGCCACTAGTGCCGCCCGGTCCGCTGCCGGAGCATTCCGAAAGGCTTCTTTCGCCCCCTCCGCCTCGCCGCCGTGCCAGAGGATTGCCTCGGCGGGACCGCGCGCCCGGCCATCGTGGAGAAGATGCTCGTGCTGATTAGCCATCGGGATCATCCCCAGGCCCCAGAGCGGCGGGGTGCGCCATTCGGTTGGTCCGGCCTGATGGTCGGAGCGGCCATCGGCGAGACCCGGCCCCATATCGTGCAAGAGGAGATCGGTGAGCGGGTGAATGGTTTGGTTGCGCAGTTCCGGCAACGGATGATCGCCGGTTTTCAGGCTTTTCACATGGCAGGCCGAACAGCCGAACTGGGTGAACAGTGTTTCGCCCTGCTTCAATTCCGGCGTGTCCCACTCCCGGCGGCGCGGCACGGCCAAGGTTTGGGTGTAGACTGTGAGCTTTTCAAGAAATTCGTCGCTCACCTCCGGTGTGCCGCCCGTGGGGGCAGCGCGGCAGGCTTTTTGCGCGAGCGGGCAATTCTGCGTCGGAAACAGCGAGGTGGTGAGACCAATATCGCCATTCGCCGCCCCGAGACGATGCCCGCCTGCTTCTGGCTTTCGGCGAGCGCGAGAATATCGGCCTCCGGCACCGCTTCTAGCAGCCCGAGGCCGATGACGGCGGGGGCAACGCGCAAGGAAGTTAGCAGGTCTTTCCCCAGCGCCCCATAGGCGGGTTGATCGATTTTGAGGGTGGGCTTGCGCAGCGTATAAGCCGTGCCGTCGCCATAGCCCCCCGGCACATCCTGCCACGTCACCCGCACGCGGGCTTCCGCCGCAACGCCGGAAATCGCCCGATCGTTGAGCTGATCGCCATAGGCTGGATGCGGCGTTGCGGTTTTGCTGGCGGCGTCCCAAACCGAAATCCGCACCAGGGCCGATTGCAGCGGCTCGGTGTCACTATCCGGCACCTGACCGCGCCCGTCGCGCAGATGGCAGGCCGAGCAGGAGACCCGGTTGAAGGTGGGGCCGAGCCCGTCGAACGTCACCGTCGAGGAGGGTGCAGCCACCCAATTGGTGTTGAACAGCCGATTGCCG
>NZ_JBILQX010000171.1:0-7737 GCF_044372965.1 Elstera sp.
CCCACCGTAGTCGCCGCCCGCGGAGCCACCACCGTAACCGCCTTCACTCCCACCGCCGCTATCCCCGCGCCCGTCGAGCATGGTCAGTTCGCCGCGATACTGTTGCAGCACCACTTCGGTTGTGTATTTTTCCTGGCCGCTTTGGTCGGTCCATTTGCGCGTTTGAAGCTGGCCTTCCAGGTAAACCTTCGCGCCCTTTTTCAAGAAGCGCTCGGCCACATCGCCCAGGCGATCATTGAAGATCACGACGCGGTGCCATTCAGAGCGCTCCTTGCGCTCCCCTGTCGCCCGATCCCGCCAGGATTCCGACGTGGCGACGGAGAGTTGAACTATTTTGCGCCCATCCTGCATGGTCCGCACTTCCGGGTCGCGCCCCAGATTGCCGACCAGAATGACCTTATTGACGCTCCCCGCCATGCCGAAACCTCGTCTATTTTGTCTCACGCGACCTTGTCGCTCTCGGCCCGCAGCCTATAGAGGAAGGGGGGGCGCTGTCACCTGCTCGCTTCGGAGTCTTATAACAGAGTCTTTAGGCTTGCACGTACCTTTTTTGTTCTGTTAGATAGGCGCTATGCATCAGAGAATCAGTGTGCGCGGCGCGCGCGAGCATAATCTGAAGAATATCGACGTGGATATTCCGCGCGATAGTCTTACCGTTATCACCGGTCTGTCGGGCTCGGGGAAATCCTCCCTGGCCTTCGACACGATCTATGCCGAAGGGCAAAGGCGGTACGTCGAAAGCCTGTCGGCCTATGCGCGCCAGTTCCTAGAACTGATGTCGAAGCCCGATGTGGATTTGATCGAGGGGCTCTCGCCCGCCATTTCCATCGAGCAAAAAACCACCAGCCGCAACCCGCGCTCCACAGTCGGCACGGTCACGGAGATTTACGATTATCTCCGCCTGCTGTTCGCCCGCGTCGGCGTGCCCTATTCGCCCGCAACGGGCCTGCCGATTGAAAGCCAGACGATCAGCCAGATGGTGGATCGGATTTTGGCGATGCCCGAAGGCACCCGCCTCTATCTGCTCGCCCCGGTCGTGCGCGGGCGCAAGGGCGAATATAAAAAAGAAATGCTCGACTATCAAAAGCGCGGCTTCCAGCGCGTGAAGGTCGATGGCGAACTCTATGATTTAGATGCGGTTCCGGCGCTCAATAAGAAACTCAAGCACGATATCGAAGTCGTGGTCGACCGCATCGTCGTGCGGCCCGATCAGGAGGATCTCGCAACCCGCCTCGCCGATTCCATCGAAACCGCGCTGGAATTGGCCGACGGGATTCTCTACGCCGAGACTGCCGAAGACCAAAGCCGCACGGTGTTTTCGGCGAAATTCGCCTGCCCGGTCTCGGGCTTCACCATCGATGAGATCGAGCCGCGCCTTTTCTCCTTCAATAATCCGTTCGGGGCCTGCCCGACCTGCGACGGGTTGGGCGTGAAGATGCAGTTCGAAGCGGCGCTGGTCATCCCGGACGATGCATTAACGCTCAGCACCGGCGCGGTTGCCCCTTGGGCGAACTCGACCTCCCAATATTATGCGCAAACGCTGGAAAGCCTCGCGCGGTACTTCAAGGTATCGCTCGCAACCCCTTGGCGCGACTTGCCTCAGGAGATGCGCGACACCATTTTGCACGGCAGCGGCAAGGTAGCAATTCCCTTACGCTTTTCCGACGGCAACCGGTCTTACGAAACCAACAAACCCTTTGAAGGTTTGCTGCCCAATCTGGAGCGGCGCTGGAAGGAAACCGAAAGCGCCTGGGTGCGCGAGGAATTGGAGCGCTACCAAGGCTCGCAGCCCTGCGAAACCTGTCACGGTTATCGCCTGAAGCCCGAAGCGCTGGCGGTAAAGATCCACGAACGCCATATCGGCGAGATCACCGCCCTGTCGATTGCCGACGCCGGGCACTGGTTCAATGACTTAGAGCCGCATCTGAGCGCCAAACAGCGCGAGATTGCCGCGCGGATTCTGCGCGAGATCAAGGACCGGCTCGGGTTCCTCAATAATGTTGGGCTGGAGTATCTCACCCTCTCACGCAACTCCGGCACGCTGTCGGGCGGCGAAAGCCAGCGCATTCGCTTGGCCTCGCAGATCGGCTCGGGGCTAACGGGCGTCCTTTATGTGCTAGACGAGCCTTCGATTGGCCTGCATCAGCGCGATAATGACCGGCTGCTCGATACCCTGCGCCGCCTGCGCGACCTCGGCAATACCGTCATCGTCGTGGAGCATGATGAGGACGCGATTCGCGCCGCCGATTACCTCATCGATATGGGGCCGGGCGCCGGGGTGCATGGAGGCGAAGTGATTGCCGCCGGAACGCCCGCCGAGGTGATGGCGAACGCGAACAGCACGACCGGCCAATATCTTGCCGGGCATCGCCGCATCGAAATTCCCCGCACCCGCCGCCCCGGCCATAAGGGGCAGAAGCTGGTGGTGCGCGGGGCGCGCGGCAATAATTTGCAGAATGTGACGGCGGAAATCCCGCTCGGCACCTTTACCTGCATCACCGGCGTGTCGGGCGGCGGTAAATCGACGCTGATTATCGAAACGCTCTATAAGGCCTTGGCGCGCAAGCTCAATGGCGCGCGCGACCTGCCCGCCGACCATGACGGCGTTGATGGCATCGAGTTGATCGATAAGATCGTCGAGATCGACCAATCCCCCATCGGCCGCACACCGCGCTCCAACCCCGCCACCTATACGGGGGCGTTCACGCCGATCCGCGACTGGTTCGCCGGGCTTCCGGAAGCGAAATCAAGAGGGTATGGGCCGGGGCGCTTTAGCTTCAACGTCAAGGGCGGGCGCTGCGAGGCGTGCCAGGGCGACGGGCTGATTAAGATCGAAATGCATTTCCTGCCCGATATTTACGTGCAGTGTGATTCGTGCAAGGGCCAGCGCTATAACCGCGAAACGCTGGATGTGCGGTTCCGGGGCAAGTCCATCGCCGACGTTCTGTCGATGACGGTGGAGGAAGGTGCGGAGTTTTTCAAAGCCGTTCCTTCGGTGCGCGATAAAATGGCAACCCTGGAGCGCGTCGGCCTCGGCTACGTCCAGATCGGCCAGCAGGCGACCACGCTCTCGGGCGGGGAAGCCCAGCGGGTGAAACTCTCGAAAGAACTGTCGCGCCGCTCGACCGGGCGCACGCTGTATATCCTGGACGAACCGACCACGGGCCTACACTTCGAAGACGTACGGAAACTCTTGGAAGTGCTGCAAGCTTTGGTCGACCAGGGCAATAGCGTGCTGGTGATCGAACATAATCTGGAGGTCATCAAAACCGCCGATTGGATTCTCGATCTCGGGCCGGAAGGCGGCTCGGGCGGCGGGCGCATCGTGGCCCAAGGCACGCCGGAACAGGTGGCCGAGGTGGCGGAAAGCTATACGGGCCATTATCTGAAGCCGTACCTTGCGGCCAAAGTGGCGAAGAAGAAGCGGGCTTAACCGTCAGGCTTCCTAAGCAGGGATCGTTTTAGGGCGCAAGAGCGCTTATGTTTGAAGGTATCCCGGCAAGCTCGGGGTAAAAACAGGGATGACCCGACGCCCTAGCACCGCTAGGCTGCACTCAGGTTTATCTGGGTTCGCGGAGCAGAGATATGCAATTTGCCTATGGACTAGACGACGAAAAAGACCCGAAGAAGCCGGAAGAGGCGAAACCCTCCGAGGCGATGGAAGAGCGGCTGTTTAAAGCCCGCTCGGTGTTCATCTTTGGTCAGATCGATATGAAGCTGGCCCAGGCCGTCACAGCGAAGATGATCGCCCTTGCCCAGGAGAGTAAGGACGAAATCCGCGTCTTCATGAACTCGCCGGGCGGGCATGTGGAATCGGGCGACACCATCCACGATATGATTAAGTTCGTCGATTGCCCGGTGAAAGTAATCGGCACCGGCTGGGTTGGTAGCGCAGCGGCGCATATCTATCTCGCAGCAAAGAAGGAAAACCGCCTCTGCCTGCCTAACACGCGCTTCCTGCTGCATCAGCCCAGCGGCGGTGCGGGTGGTCAGGCCAGCGATATCGCCATTCAGGCGAAGGAAATCATCAAGATCAAAGCACGGATCCAAAAGGCTATCGCTGATGCCACGGGCCAGCCGCTCGAAAAGGTGATTAAGGATACTGAGCGCGACCATTGGATGCCCGCCGATGAAGCCGTCGAGTATGGCGTCGTTGGCCGGGTCATCAGCAGCATCGGCCAGATCTAAGCCCTATGAGCGTCTCGCCTGTTCATATTATCGGTGGCGGTCTCGCCGGGTCCGAGGCCGCGTGGCAGTTGGCTGAAGCCGGAGTGCCGGTGGTGCTGCACGAAATGCGGCCCCTCCGGCGCACCGACGCCCATCAAACCGATCATCTCGCGGAATTGGTCTGCTCCAACTCCTTCCGCTCCGATGATGCCGAGTATAACGCAGTCGGCGTTCTCCACGCCGAATTGCGGCAGGCGGGATCGCTGATTTTCCGGGCAGCGGACGCCCATCAAGTCCCGGCGGGCGGTGCATTGGCCGTGGACCGTGACGGGTTTTCGGCGGCGGTGACGGAGGCGATCAACACCCATCCGCTGATTACGGTCGAGCGCGGCGAGATTACCGGGCTCCCCCCCGCCGACTGGGAAGATGTGATTATTGCGACCGGCCCCCTCACCTCCGAGCCCTTGGCGGAAGCCATCCGCGCGCTGACGGGGGAAGAGAGCTTAGCGTTTTTCGATGCGATTGCGCCCATCGTCCATAAGGACAGCGTGAACTTCGATCTCGCCTGGTTCCAGTCGCGCTACGATAAGGAGGGGCCGGGCGGCACTGGCTCCGACTATATCAACTGCCCGCTGAATAAAGAGGAATATGACGCCTTCATCGCGGCGATTCTGGCGGGCGAGAAGACCGATTTCAAGGAATGGGAGGCGAACACCCCCTATTTTGAAGGCTGCCTGCCCATCGAAGTGATGGCGGGCCGGGGCGTCGAAACCCTGCGCTTCGGGCCGATGAAGCCGGTCGGGCTCGATGATCCGCGCACGGGCCGTTGGCCCTATGCCGTGGTGCAGTTGCGCCAAGATAATAAGCTCGGCACGCTCTACAACATCGTCGGCTTCCAAACCAAGCTTAAGTACGCCGAACAGGTGCGGATTTTCCGCATGATTCCGGGGCTCGAGAATGCCGAATTCGCCCGCCTCGGTGGGCTGCACCGCAATACCTTCCTCAACTCTCCGCGCGTGTTGGATAGCAGCTTGCGCCTGAAGGCCGATCCGCGTTTGCGCTTTGCCGGTCAGGTCACGGGCGTCGAAGGTTATGTGGAAAGCACCGCCATCGGGCTACTCGCCGGGCGGTTCTTGGCCGCCGAAAAGCTCGGGCAACCGATTGTCCCGCCGCCGATCACCACCGCGCTCGGTGCGCTGCTGAACCATATCACCGGCGGGGCCAATGCCGAGACCTTCCAGCCGATGAACATCAACTTCGGCCTGTTCGCGGACCTGCCACCGGTTCCGGGTGTCAAGAAAGCCCCCAAAGGCCGCGACCGCAAAGCCGCGCTCGCCCGCCGCGCGCTCGCCGATTGTGCGGCTTGGTTGGGACTTCGTAGCGCGGCCTGAAACCAAACGGCTAAAAACAAAAACGCAGCTCAAGGCTGCGTTTTTTTGTGTTTAATCTTTGAAAAGCGTGGCTGGGAGACTAGGGCTCGAACCTAGATTGGCGGAGTCAGAATCCGCTGTCCTACCATTAGACGATCTCCCAACGCCAAGAATGCCGAGGCATTCGTGTGCGGTGGTGGGTAACTAGCACGGGCTTGGCGGCGCTGCCAAGAAAAATTCGTTTATCACTGCTAAGATGTCATCCATCCTGAGAGAAATACCGTAAGAGTATCGGTACCAAATCGGTTTCAAACTGGGAGGCGTTTCATGGACGACGTAAAGCTGGTAACACCGCAAACGGATGTGAGCCGCAGGGGGTTTGTCGTGATGAGTTCTTTGGCTGCGGGCTTTGCCCTCGCCGTGCAGCCGGTGCAGGCGCAAACGCAGATCAGCACCGATACGAATGGGCTTGAGGCGGGCGAAGTTTCGATTCCGACCAGTTCCGGCCCCATCCCCGCCTATCGCGCTCAGCCCCAGGGCGGCAAGAACCTGCCGCTCGTGCTGGTCGTGCAGGAAATCTTCGGCGTGCACGAGCATATTAAAGACGTCTGTCGCCGCTTCGCCAAGCTTGGCTATTGTGCCATTGCCGTTGAGCATTTCGCACGCCAAGGCAATGTGGCCAATGCGACAATGGAGCAGATCCGCCCGATCGTCGCCGCCGTTCCCGACGCCCAAGTAATGAGCGATCTTGATGCTGCCGTCGCCTTCGCCAAGGCTAGCGGCGCGGTCGATACCAGCAAGCTCGCTATTACTGGTTTCTGCTGGGGGGGGCGCGTGACATGGCTCTATGCCGCCCATAATCCCGCGGTGAAGGCCGGGATTGCCTGGTATGGCCGGGTCGTCGGCGACAAGACGCCGCTCCAACCCGCCCATCCCATCGATGTTGCCGATAAGATCAAGGCCCCCGTGCTGGGACTATATGGCGGTGCGGACCAGGGCATTCCGGTGGCCTCGCTGGATCAACTCAAGGCAGCGCTTGGGGTAGGGACCAAGTCGGAGTTTGTTGTTTATCCGGATGCCCCGCACGCCTTCCACGCCGACTATCGCCCGAGCTACCGGGAAGCCGCCGCAAAAGACGGCTGGACCCGCCTGGTGGCGTGGTTGAAAGCCAATGGGGTTGCCTAATCGTGTCGGTTTGCGGGGAGAGCTTTCTCCCCGCAGTCTTTTGATCACAGGAGCATCTAGCGGCATTGGCGAAGCGCTTGCGCTGCTCTATGCCGCGCCGGGCGTAACGCTGCGCCTGATTGGTCGGGACGCAGCCCGGCTGGAAACGGTTGCCCAGCAAGCCCAGGCCCTGGGAGCTAGGATCGATAGCCAGACCGTGGATGTGACCGATGCACCAGCGTTGAATGCCTGCCTCCTCGCGTGGGACGCGGTCATCCCGTTTGATCTGATTATCGCCAACGCGGGAATTTCGGCCGGGTCGGGCGATGGGCTCGAGAGCGAGGCCGATTTACGGCGCATTACGGATGTGAATGTTCTCGGCGTTATCAACACCATCGCCCCGCTCCTTCCCCGTCTACAGCAACGCCGCAGGGGCCAGATCGCTCTTATGGCGTCGCTGGCGGGGTATCGCGGCCTTGGGGGAGCCGCCGCCTATTGCGCCTCGAAAGCCTGGGTAAAAGTGTATGGCGAAGCGCTTCGGCTTACCCTCGCCCCGCAGGGCATTCGTGTTTCCGTGATTTGCCCCGGCTTTGTCGAGAGTCGCATCACGGCGCGGAACCGTTTCCCGATGCCGTTTTTGATGAGCGCAGCCCGTGCGGCCGCGATTATTCAGCGCGACCTTACGCGGAATCGCGCTCGCATTACGTTTCCTTGGCCGATGGCGGCAATGGTTAGTGTATTGGCGGCCCTACCGGTAGCATTGACCGACCGGCTTTTATCGAGGCTACCGAAGAAAACATAAAAGGCCCCCAGTAATCTGAGGGCCTTTCAGGAAAAACATTACAGCCTTTTTTGAGTCTAGTGATTCAAAATCTGGCTTAGGAACAGCTTGGTGCGCTCGGACTGCGGATTGTTGAAAAACTCGTCCGGCACGTTCTGTTCGATGATTTCGCCGCGATCCATGAAGATCACCCGGTCGGCCACCGATTTGGCAAAACCCATTTCGTGCGTAACGCACAGCATGGTCATGCCGTCT
>NZ_JBILQX010000172.1:0-7735 GCF_044372965.1 Elstera sp.
CGGTTGGGCAGGAATTGGCTCAGGCGCTGAGACGCGACGAACACAAGGGACTGATTTATCCTTCCGTCCGCGCGCCAGGAGGGCGGTGCCTCGTCGTCTTTGACCCCGGATCTATCCAGAATGTTCGCCCAGCGGCCTCTTGGGATATTATTTGGGATGGGTCCGAGCATTATTCGATACACGGTGTATAACCGCATCAATCATCAAAGATGAGGGCGCGATGGCGACGCGACGTTGGATTTCTGTACCGTTTGAAGAGAAAGATGACGTGAAGAAGATCGGCGGCCGCTGGGACCCAAAGGCCCGACTTTGGTATGTCCCTGATGGGTATTCTATGGCTCCCTTCGCACCTTGGATTACATTCGACTGGTCTACGGCACCGGAGGTTTTGGTCTTTTACCCAACGAGCCAATCCGGCAAAGAGCATTGTGCCAAGATCAATAACCTTCCGGTCATGAGCGGCCGAAGCCAAGATATCTGGGAGATTTGCCTAAGCGGCAATGATCGTGTCGCCACGTGCGAAATGACGCACATTTGCTGGGGGGAAATCAACGAGAGCATCATGCACGGTGACGACGTCAGCCTTGCCGCATTAATCGAACACATCCGAAGAGCCATACTCAGCAGCCAAGATCTGATGCGATGCCACGCAATGTTGTGGCCCCTCGCGATGAAGCATGCTGCCACTATCCCCTGGATATTCAAGGCCCATACGGCAGCGGCTACGGATCAGGTTTTCGCGCCGGCTGTCAGCCCTTGAACCGTTGTCCAAATCTTTCAACCCATCGAGGACATAAAAGTGCACCGTTGTTCATTCCTCACCGCGCTTCTTTTTACGACATCGCTAGCCGCGCAAACCCCGCCCGCTGATCCGCCGGTGGCAAGCCTGCCGCTGCCCGACGTTGCGGTGCAAAGCCTATCATCGGCCCCTGGCCGTAACCAGGCACCGCGACCAACCGTTACAGCCGAGGATACGGAAGCGCCGGTGCGGTTTACGATTATCAAAAAGCGTTCCGCTGAAACGGTCGTTCAACCGATCGATGGGGGCAATGCGCAAGCAACGCGATTTATTGCGCCAGGCTCACCGCAAAGGGCAGACGAGCAACCAACGCCTGCGACTAACGTGACGCGCTTTGTCAGGCCGTAGCGCGTGTTTCTGTCACTTTCGACTAGTTTCCTATGGCGAAAGACCCGTTGCTCGGCTCGCCTGTGTCTAATTTTTGATGCAGCATCTCCCTAACCTTGTCTAGATCAGAGCGGTCTTTGGCGTGAATATGTATGGGTGAACCGCTGTTTAATTGAATTTCTACGAACATTTCTGTTTTTATTAGGACGTATGGCAGTATCATGATTATGCCGAAAGTTAGCATTCCGTAGCCAGCGGCGGAGTTTTCAATAATCGGGCCTGGAGCGGAAAGGAGCAGCAATGAGCCTACAACGAGGGGCCATATTTTACGCCGTTTCTGTCGGATTGATAACTTGCTGACATTATCAATAGGGATTGCGGTTCCATTTACGCTTATGCTGCGCGGATGGTATTCAATTACAGTGCGACCATTATTTAATTTTTATTGTCCTAAGTCAGCAAATATCATGATGCTTCTTTCATTCTATGTTAAGCAAAACACATATCTGATTACAGTCGGCCTGTTGCATACCCATAGCTGCGCAACATTAGCGTGTTTTTGACTGAGCTTCTCACTAAATTAGCGGTATCGGCGTCTCGCTGCAATCGCAATGACGGTCGGTGTCCTCGTGCTCTCCGCCGCAGCTAATGAAGCCAACGCGGCGGTGCGGTTCCCGATTCTCAAAAAACGTCCCATCGTGACGCCGGTCCAGCTCTGTAACGCCGGGCATCCGTCAACGCTCCGCCTTAGGTTGGCAGGCACATTATCTGAGGGGCAATCCCCCTCTACTTCTTCCACCAATGCGACCAAATTAATTGAAAATTCTCTAAGGAATAAAGAAAGTCAAAGGGATTAAAATATAACATCATATCGCGCCTGAGTGCCCAGTACAGAAAGACCCAGTAGCATGAGTCCCGGTTGAATCGCAGTGGTAATACTGCACTCTCCTGGTTTGGTTAATATTGATTTTAAACGATTATTATTATTGTATGCGGGCGTTTTAGTATTGTAAGCGACTACACCTGTATTTACTAACGACTCGTTAAATAAAGCCCTTGCGCCAGGGACACTGCGTCAGTATCGTGTTCCTACCTTGTTCGAAAACAAGGCGGCCGGGGCGGCCGCTTCCAACGGCACATCCCCGACCTAACCCCATGCACAGGGCTTTAGGACAATGCACGAGGCTGATGACGGCTATAAAGAGCCGGATAAACAGAATCAACCCGTAATACGCTTCGGCGACATTTGAGCAACCCGGTTGGAAGTGGGATTTGTAGTCGGAAGGGTTATGACCCTTACCCGACTGGGAGACGCTGCCGTATCGGTTGCCCTCTCGCCACGAAAAAATCGGCGCGGCCGCAAAGAGTTAGGAGCGAAGGCCACTGCAATGCAGGTCTGGTTCTTAGATAAGAATGCGCGATGGGCAATCAACAACATTAGCCCTAACCAGTATGTATCCATTGAATGCGACTTAGAACCTTCGGAAAACGGGATGGTTCGACTGATTGCGAGAGATGGTCTGGAATTTGTAACCGATGGCGAATGACCGTTCCCAATCGCTCATAAACAAAATCCTCCCTCTTATGGGGGATTTAGCGGAGCTGTATCGAGATCCCGACACCGTCGAACTGATCGTCAATGAAGACGGGCGGGTATGGCTAGACACGCTGAAGGAATCGTCGATTGATACGGGCCTCTTTATCCCTGAGGGGGCTCGCACCACTATCATCGAGTTGATGGCCGATTCGATGGGCGAACTCGCCAATCGCGACCGGCCGTTCGTCAGCGCGATTTTTCCAGAGAGTTTGGAGCGGTTCCAAGGGCAGCTCCCGCCCATGGTGCTCGCTCCGACCTTCTCTATCCGCATGCCTGCCCGTAAAGTTATTACCCTAGACGAGCAGGTCGCGCGCGGCACCCTAAGCCCAACCCACGCCGCGGTACTGCGGCAGGCCTTGGTCGAGCGCCGCAATATCATCATTAGCGGGGCCACGGGCTCCGGTAAAAGCACCTTCGCCAATAGCCTTTTGGCCGAGACCTGCCTGAGCGGGGATCGCCACGTCATCATTCAGGATCTGCCTGAACTGCGCACCGTCGCCAAGAATGCGACGATCCTATTCACCCGCGCCAGCAATCCCGTCATCACCGCGCAGGCGCTTCTGGTGATCGCGCTACGCCTGCGTCCAGATCGCATCCATATTGGCGAGTGCCGCGACGGCATGACCTTGCGCGAACTGTTTAAAGCCTGGAACACGGGACATCCCGGCGGTTTGACAACCTTGCACGCCGATAGTGTCGAAGACGTGCTCTACCGGGCCGAGGATCTGATTGCCGAAGTGAGCACGCAGATCCCGCATCGGCAGATTGCCCGGACGGTGGGGCTGATTGTCCAGATTGCTCGTACCCCCGAAGGACGACGGGTAACGGATATGATCCAGAACATCCAGTATGATCCAACTACGGCCCGTTACAGCTTTGATCGTATCGCCGCCTAGGGCATTGTTTCGCGGATACCGGGTAGACTACATATGTATTCATATTATTCCGATAATTTTTCGCTTGAATGGTTCATGTGGTTAATGCTAGACGGATTTATGCGTGATGCGTTCGAAGGCCGCAAGCTGGATGAGCACACGAAGTTGTGAGTGGAACCTACCGCGCCGTAAAATCGGAATCCGTGCGGGCCACAGCAGCGAGCAGAAACCACCGCAGGCGATAGCCCAAAGCGGCACATAGTGTTTCTGCCAATGTGACCCCCGCGCACGGCGTTTCCGTCCTCTGCGCGCCCACACTGCATTTCTCCCCAATACCCTGACACCCCAGGAGTATCCATGCTCATGCGCTCGCACCGCATGGCCTGCTTGAGCTTTGTTCTCTTGCTGGCCTGCGTATACCCGGACTCTGTCTTTGCCTCGACTGGCAGTGGCGACCTTCCTTGGTCCAGTCCCGGACAACGATTGGTTAATTTTATCAGTGGCGACTTCGTCCGCTGGGCTCTTACGGCAATTACCGTGATGCTCGGTCTCGGTTTTATGTTCGATGAAGACCGGATGCATAAATGGTTGGGGCGAGGGGCTCGCTACGTCATCGGCGGTTTTGCAGTAGCGTCAGTCCTCACTTGGGCTCTGCCGTTTTTTGGGGTTGGTGGCGGGGCTCTCCTTCCATGAGCGCTCACCGCGAACCCATTCGCCGCATTGGAACGGAGCGCATTCTCCTCATGGGAGTGCCGAGGGCATGGTATACAAAATACATCTTTATTCCTGTTACCTATTTCAATTGGTCGCAGGATAAGGTCGCCGGGCTTGTCGGTGCGCTCATCGTCTACGCCATGTGTCACACCGCAGCGTCTATCGCCGCGCGCTTTGACCCCTACGCCCTCGAAATCCTCCTCCGTGCCTGGCATCGCCGGCGCGTCTATCAGGCCTGAGCGATCATGGGCCTCGCCAATCTTCTCGCTTTTTCGCGCTCCAAACCGACCCCGCGCCAGAAGGTCGCCGATCTGCTGCCCTGGGCAGCGCTGGTCGGGCCGGGCACCGTGCTGTGCAAGGACGGCTCGTTTGTGCGCTTCGTCACCTATTCGGGGCCGGACCTCGATAGCCTTACCGATGCAGCGCGCCACGCTTTTAGTGCCCGTGTCGGGGCGCTGTTCTCGCGATTGGAAACGGGTTACGCCGTCTGGTCGGAGTTGCTGAAACACGAGGCCGAACCCTACCCGACATCAGACTGGCCGACTGAAGCCGCGCGTTGGATCGACGATGAATTTCGGGCGGCCTATGGTGGCGCGGATAATCGCTTCGTCAGCCGCTATGTGCTCGCGATCCAATATCTGCCGCCGCCGACCGTCTACAGCAAAATCCAAGCGCTATTTCTGGTGAACGCCCAGCATGAGGAGGCCAATTACGGTCATATCCTCAATCGCTTTCTCGAAACCACCGATGCTTGGCTGACCGCGCTGACCAAGAGCTTCCAGACGCTGCGCGTGATGGGCGATGACGAGGTTTTCACGTATCTCTCGGCAACGGTTGGCGAAGATTATCGCGAGCGCCGCCTGCCCGGCTTCGCGTCAGCCCTGGATTATCTCTGCACAACGGTCAATATCGTCCCCGGCTTGGAGCCCCGCATTGGCGAGCGCCACCTGCGCGCCGTCTCGATCCGCGCTTTCCCCGCTGAAAGTATGGCGGCGATGCTGGCCGGGCTTGATCATCTGTCGATGCCGCTGCGCGTTTCAGCCCGCTGGATTGCGCTGAGCCGTGGCGATGCCGAGAAGGCCCTCCAGAAGATCCGCACCAAATGGTTCTCGAAGCGCTTTTCCGCCAAACAATATCTCACCAACTCCATCGATCAGGCCGATTCGCCCCTGCAAAATCCCGAGGCGATGCTGCGAACGCAAGAAGCCAATGACGCGCTCGCCGATCTTGCACAGGCGCGCGCGGCGCAGGGGATTTTGACCTTCACCGTGATCGTCACCGGCAAAAGCCGCAGCGAGGCCGAGGAGCGCGCTAAAGCCGTTGTATCGGCCATGGATAGCGCAGGGTTCACCGCTCATGTCGAAAAACTGAACGTCTTCGAGGCTTGGCTCGGCACCCTTCCCGGAAACGCCAATAACAACGTCCGCCAGCCGGTTCTGAGCACGATGAATATGGCGCATTTTGCGCCTTTTACCTCGCTCTGGCCGGGTGAGGCGACCAACGGCCATTTAAAAGGCCCGGCGCTGCTCTATGCCAAGACCGGTGGCTCGGCGACGTTCCGGCTGAATTTGCACGTCTCGGATATTGGTCACACGCTCATCATGGGGCCGACCGGCGCGGGTAAATCCTACCTCGTCAATGTCCTCATCAGCAGTTTTCTTAAATACCCCGGCGCGCGCATCGTCGGGATCGACAAAGACGGCTCATCGCGGGCGACGACGCTGGCCATGGGCGGCCAATTTTACGACCTCTCCAATCCGCATTTTCCTGGGTTCCAACCGCTGCGGGATGTTCACCTGAAGCCGGTCCATGATTTTGCATTGCGCTGGCTGCGCCGGATCTGCAAAGCCGGGCTGAAGCGCGAGATCGATGCCAAGGAAATCGAAGCGCTGGCCAATGGGCTGACCTCCTTGCAAGAGATGCCCCTCGATGCGCGCACGCTCACGACCCTTCGCGCCTTGGTGCAAAATAACGACCTTAAGACCGCGCTCGCACCGTTCACGGGCGCAGGATCACAGGCCTACCTCTTCGACCGCACCGGCGAGGCGATCCAGGATCATTTTTGGCAGGTGTTTGAGTTTGGCGCGATCCACGGCGACCGCGACCTCAGCCCAATCGTGCTCGATTACATTTATCACCGGATGGAGCGGCTGTTTGCCGATAGCCGCCCGACGATTTTCTTCCTCTCCGAAGCCTGGATGCATTTTCAGGAGGAGGAGGAGGCCAAGCGCGTCAAACAGTATCTGGTGACGATGCGGAAGTTCAACGTGTCGATGGTCTTCGATACGCAAAGCCCCGACGATCTCCAGCGTAGTGTCATCGGGGCGGCGGTGTTCCAATCGGTCGCAACCACGATCCTGCTGCCCAACCCGAAAATTCTCGATCTCGCCGTGCGCCCGATCTACGAGCAATTGGGGCTCAATCAGCGCCAGATGGAGCGGCTGCAAGAGGCGGCTCCCAAGGCGGATTATTACCTGCTCTCCGCGCTCGGTGCGCGACTCTTCTCCCTGCCCTCGGGGCCGATTACCCGCGTTCTCTGCGGCACCACCGACCGTGCCCAGCACCCGCTGCTCGACCAGATCGAGGCCAGCGGCTCACGCCAACCTTTTCACCATCAATTGCTCGCCAAAAAAGGCGTGCCGCTGCCCAAGGGAGCCGCCGCATGACACGGACCTTCGCGCTACTGCTCTCAACCTCACTGATTTTAGGGGGCGTCGTTCCTGCCTTCCCGGCGATGGCGCAACTGAAAGTCTATGATGGCCAAAATCACGTTGAGAATATCCTCTCGGCCCTGCGTGCCTTCATTCAGATCCAAAACCAGCTCACGATGCTGACCCAGCAGAAGGGCGGGGTTGATCGGTTCCAGGCGCAGTTTTTAATCAATCAGGCCATTGGGATAATTCGGCAGTTGACGGCGGTGACGGATAGCCTTGGCGACCGGGCGACCTACGACGGTGTCTACGGCCCGATTGCCCCAGGGCAAACCGGCGTCGCGGTCGGCCAGACTTGGGATCAGCCTCGCCAAATCGGCCATGCGACGGCGGCAAACAGCTACGCGGTTTTACGTGAGCAACTTCGGCAGTCGCAGCGCCAAGCCGAGCAGATCCAGATCAATCTCGCTAACAGTAATGCTCAGGTTGGCGTGGTCGGGTCAATCCAAGCGGCAACCGAAATGCTCGGCACCTTGGGCGATCAACTCAATACCCAGCAATTGGTCTTGGCCCAGACACTGCGGCTTCAGAATGCCCAAGAAAGCCGGGCGCTCCAGGAACGCGAGCGCGACCTAGCCGCTTTCAAGATTCAGTCTGCGCCGTTGCGCGTGGAACTGCCGCCGTCTCGCTTAGGGGAGATTTTTAAATGAGCACTAAACCGCTCCCCCCAATTGATCTGCAAGAAGTTATCGTCCCATACCTGACGGGTGCT
>NZ_JBILQX010000173.1:0-7733 GCF_044372965.1 Elstera sp.
CAGCGCCTGCGCGAGTTGATGGATATTCCGGTGTTCCACGACGATCAGCACGGCACCGCCATCGTCGCCGCCGCCGGGCTGATTAATGCGCTCGATATTACGGGCCGGTCGTTGAAAGACATTAAGATGGTGGTGAATGGCGCGGGGGCCGCCGCCATCGCCTGCGTCGAACTGGTGAAGCTGCTGGGCGTGCCGCACGAGAATGTCGTGCTCTGCGATACCAAAGGGCCGATCTACCAAGGCCGCACCGAAGGCATGAACCAGTGGAAATCGGCCCACGCCGTGCCCACCGAAGCGCGCAGCTTGGAAGAGGCGATGAAGGGGGCGGATGTTTTCTTCGGCCTTTCCGCCAAGGGCGCGGTGACGCCGGATATGGTCGCGGGCATGGCGGCAAAGCCGATCATTTTTGCCATGGCCAACCCGGACCCCGAAATCACCCCAGAAGAGGTGAAGGACGTTCGCTCGGACGCCATCGTCGCCACGGGCCGCTCGGACTATCCGAACCAGGTGAATAATGTCTTAGGCTTCCCCTATATTTTCCGGGGCGCGTTGGACGTGCGGGCGACCGCGATTAACGACGCGATGAAGGTCGCCGCCGCCCACGCCATCGCCGATCTTGCCCGCCAGCCGGTGCCGGAAGAGCTCGCGGCCGTCTATGCCGGGCGCAAGCTGCGCTATGGGCCGGAATATATCATCCCCGTGCCCTTCGATCCGCGCTTGATCGCCACCGTGCCGACCGCCGTCGCCCGCGCCGCGATGGAAAGCGGCGTCGCGCGCAAGCCGATTGCCGATGAAAAAGCCTATGGCCGCGCGCTCGCCAGCCGCCTCGACCCCACCGCCGCCAGCCTGCAAGGGATTCTGGACCGGGTGCGCGCCAATCCGCGCCGGGTGGTGTTCGCCGAAGGGGAAGAGGAACGCGTCATCCGCGCCGCCCTCGGTTTCCGCGCCGCAGGCTATGGTCAGCCAGTGCTGGTTGGGCGCGAGCATCGTATTCAGGAAACCATTCGCGCGGCGGGGCTCGTTGGGGCGGACGATCTTGAAATCGTCAACGCCTCGGTTGCACGCCATAACAAGAAATACACGGACTATCTCTATCATCGGCTGCAACGACAGGGCTACCTGTACCGGGATTGTCAGCGCATGGTGAACCAAGATCGAAACGTGTTCGGGGCCTGTATGGTCGCCTTGGGTGATGCCGACGCGATGGTGACGGGCGTTACCCGTTCCTTCTCCACAAGCTTGGAAGAGGTGCGCCGCGCGGTCGATCTGCATGCCAAAGAGCGGCTTTACGGCCTCACGCTCCTGCTGCTGCGCAGCCATACCCTGTTTATTGCCGACACCCATGTAACGCCGGTGCCGACAGCGGAAGAACTGGCCGATATTGCCGTTCAAACCGCCGCCAAAGCCCGCAGCATGGGGCATGAGCCGCGCGTAGCGCTGCTCTCCTACTCCAACTTCGGCAATCCGATGACCAATAATGGCGAGCGTATCCGCGATGCGGTGAAGCTGCTCGACCAGCGCAAGACCTACTTCGAGTATGATGGCGAAATGTCGCCGGATGTGGCCCTGGACCCCGAGCTGATGAAGCTCTATCCCTTCTGCCGCCTCTCTGGCCCCGCCAATGTGCTGGTGATGCCGTCGCTGGCGGCCGCGAATATATCGGCCAAACTGATCCGTCAGTTAGGCGGCGGCACCGTTGTCGGGCCGATTTTGATGGGGCTGGATAAGCCCATCCAGATCGTGCCGATGGGGGCAACCGTTGGCGATATCGTCACCATGGCGGCCTTGGCCGCTGCCACGGCGGCGGCGTAGCGGAACCGTATGGGGCAGGCATGACGGACGAATCGCCAAAAACGCGGCCTGCCTCTCAGCCGGATGGTCCCCCCGTCGCCATCACCCCGCCCCGCCCCGGCGGGGTTGGGGCAACGGGCGACGACGCGCCGATGCCGCTGCCCGATCCGCCATTGCCCTTCAACCGTATTCTATTGTCGGTTGTTCTGTTGTGCCTGCCGCCGCTGGCTTTGACCGGCGCGGCCGCCTGGTTGGGGTGGCTACCGCGCGAGGTCGCCGCCCTCGCCGCCACCGGCTTGCTGCTCTATTACGCGCTCCTCACCCGCCGCCAAGCGCGGGCGATTTACGATTTGCGCAATTTCGCCGACGAATTGATTGGGGGCGACCGCCCTCTGCCGGCCTCCGCCCGGCTCGGCAGCCCCGCCTTGCGCGATCTTGGTTATGCCATCGCCCGACTGTACCGCGCCAAACGCGACCGCAATGACGAGATGATGCGCCTCGTTCAAGCGCGCGATGGGGTGCTGGACGCCGTGCCCGATCCAGTCTTCGCGCTCGACCGGCAAGGGCGGATTCTGGGCGCGAATCGGGCGGCAGTCGAAAGCTTCGGTTCGGTCATCGGGCGCGATACGACGCTTTTATTCCGTCAACCGGCCATTGTTGCCGCCGTCAATCTGGTTCTGAGCGAGAAGGAGGCGCGCACTACCGCCACCCTCAGCCTCGCCCCGCCGGTGGAGCGCGAATTCACCGTAGCCGTTCAGCGCCTGCAATCGGTCGCGCCGGACGGCACCTGCGCCGTGCTCACCTTGCACGATGTCACCGCCCTGCGCCGAGCCGAACAAACCCGCGTGGATTTCGTCGCCAATGCCAGCCACGAAATCCGCACGCCGCTGACCACCCTGCTGGGCTTCATCGAAACCTTACAAGGTCCGGCAAAGGATGATCCTGCCGCACACGCGATGTTCCTCGATATCATGCAGGGGGAAGCCCAACGCATGGCGCGGCTGGTGGAAGATCTTTTATCGCTCTCGCGCATCGAGCAGCACGAACACGAGCACCCGACCACCCCGCTCGCGCTCGCGCCGCTGCTGGAGCGCGTTGTAGCAGGATTGCGGCCCCAGGCCGATCAGCGCCGCTCGCAGATTAAGTTGACGGTCGAGAGCAACACTAATGTTATCGGCACGGCGGACGAGGTGGTTCAGCTTGCGCAAAACCTCATCGTCAACGCGCTGAAATACGGCAAAGAAGGCGGCGTCGTTACCGTGGCGGTGAAACGCAAACCCAGCGCCCCTGCGGCAATGCCGCCGCCCGCTTTTGGGACCATCGCGATTGCCATTTGCGACGATGGGGAGGGGATTCCCCGCGCCCATCTGCCCCGCTTGACAGAACGGTTCTACCGGGTCGATCCCGCCCGCTCCAAATCCCAAGGCGGCACCGGCCTGGGGCTCGCCATTGTCAAACACATCATCAATCGCCATCGCGGCAGTCTGCGAATCGAAAGCGACGTGGGAAAAGGCACCTGCGTTTACGCCTATCTCCCCGCCGCTGAGCGCGGGTGACGTTTCCCCTCGTTGGGACGGGCGCCGCGCAAAGATTGATTCCGCTTAGATTCCAATTGGTTGAATATCCGAAGGCTGAAGGCCGAAACGGCCTAGGAAAGTCGCGACATTTTAAGAATATTTTACCTGCTAGTTTTGCCAGGGTTCATTGTCATATATCCGCAATGCTTTTGTCATAAAAGAGAGTCACGCCATGGCTACGGTCCGCTCAGTCTCTGAGCTGGGGTTTTAGGCCTGACGGCACGAGATGACGCAATTGGTCGGCGGGATGCTCGGGGAAAGCCCCGACGTTCTGCAGATGTATGCTCGAAAGGTTTGATGGCATGATGAAGAAGACTTTTGCAGTGGCTGCCCTCGCCGCTGCGATGATTCCGGCGGCCGCTTTTGGTCAGGCACGGGATCAGATCCGCATCGTCGGTTCCTCCACGGTGTTCCCGTTCTCGACCGCCGTGGCGGAAGCCTTCGGCCGTCAGGGCAAGTTCAAGACCCCCGTTGTCGAATCGACCGGTACGGGCGGCGGCATGCGCCTGTTCTGCGCCGGCGTTGGCACGGGCCATCCGGACATGACCAATGCGTCGCGCCCGATGACCAAGTCGGAATTCGAAAGCTGCAATAAGAACGGCGTGACCGATATCACGGAAGTGAAGATCGGCTTCGACGGCATCGTGATCGCCGACAAGCTCGGTTCGGCCAAGATGAACCTGTCGCGCAAGGACATCTACCTTGCCCTCGCCGAGAAGGTTCCGCTGAACGGTGGCCTTGCCGAGAACCCCTATAAGACCTGGGCTCAAGTGAACCCGAACCTGCCGAACACGAAGATCGAAGTCATCGGCCCGCCCCCGACGTCGGGCACGCGCGATGCGTTCATCGAACTCGTCATGGATTTTGGTTGCAAAGATTTCCCGGAAATTAAAGCAATCACCGATGCGAAGATTAAGTCCCAAGCTTGTTCGAAGCTCCGTGAAGATGGCGCGTACATCGAAGCCGGTGAAAACGACAATCTGATCATTCAGAAGCTGAACACCTCGCCGGAAGCCCTGGGCATCTTCGGCTATAGCTTCCTTGACCAGAATAAGGACAAGGTCCAGGGCAGCCAAATCGAAGGCGTCGACTCGACCTTCGAAAACATCTCCTCGGGCAAGTTCCCGATTTCGCGTTCGATCTTCTTCTACGTGAAGAACGCGCACGTCGGCGTTATTCCGGGCATCAAAGAATTTGTCACCGAATTCGTCTCGGAAAAGGCTTTCGGCAGTGATGGTTATCTGACCGATAAGGGCCTGATCCCGCTGCCGACTGCCGACCGCGCCAAAGTGCGCGAAGCGTCGGTCGGTCTGACCAAGCTGGCGATGTAATTGGGTTGGGGGCTCGGCAACGGGCCCCCTCTCATATTCGGATGAATTCCCCCGCGCTGGTGGGCGTTTCCCGAATAAACAAAATCCGTTTTTCCTTTTTTTCAGTTACATGAGGGGTCCCCATGTCCCCGTCTCTGGTTTTTCTCGCCATTGCTGCGCTTGCTGTCTTCGCCTTCTTTTTAGGCCAACGCCGCGTTCTGGCCCAAGAAGGCACGCGCATCCGTGCCAGTATGCATTCTTTACCCAGCTATTACGGCTATTATATGGCGCTCTGGTGCCTCGTCCCCCCTGCGATCGTCATGGCGCTGTGGGCGGTGCTGGAGCCGACGGTGATCCAGCATTTGGTGCTGAGCGCCATGCCCGAGAGCTACCAAGCGATGAGTTCGAACCAACTCACGCTGGTGATGGCCGATATTCGCAATTTCGCCTACGGCAATGCGGGCACCCGCACCCCGGATCCGGCGATTGCGGACGCGGTGCGCAATTACCACGGGCTGCATGAAACCGGAGCGTGGATTGTCAGCATCGTCGGTGCCTGCTTGGGTATCGCCGGTTTTGCGGTCGGCTTCTGGCGGATCAATCCGCAGATGCGCGCCCGCAACCGCGTGGAACGCTTTGCCATCGTGGTGATGATCATCGCCTCGACAATCGCCGTTCTCACCACGGTCGGCATTGTCGGGTCGCTGATTTTCGAATCGATGCGCTTCTTCACTAAATATCCGGCGCTCGAATTTCTGTTCGGCACGCAATGGAGCCCGCAAACGGCCATCAGAGCCGATCAGGTCGGCTCCTCCGGGGCTTTCGGTTTTATCCCGCTGTTCACCGGCTCGCTGCTGATTACGGTGATTGCGATGTTGGTGGCGGTGCCGGTCGGGCTGCTGTCGGCGATTTACATGGCCGATTATGCCAGCCCGCGCTTACGCTCGGTGGCAAAGCCGGTTCTGGAAGTGCTCGCTGGGATCCCGACCGTGGTGTACGGCTTCTTTGCCGCCCTTACCGTCGCTCCCTTCGTGCGCGATGCCGGAACGGCCCTGGGGCTGGACGTGGCGTCGGAAAGCGCGCTCGCCGCCGGCGTGGTGATGGGGATCATGATCGTTCCCTTCGTCTCCTCGCTCGCCGACGACGTGATCCACGCCGTGCCGCAAAGCCTGCGCCACGGGGCCTATGGGCTCGGCTCCACCAAGTCGGAAACCATCCGGCAGGTAGTGCTTCCCGCCGCCCTGCCGGGGATTGTTGCCGCCGTGATGCTGGCGATTAGCCGCGCCATTGGTGAGACGATGATCGTGGCCATGGCCGCCGGTCTTGCCGCCAACCTTACCTTCAACCCGCTTGCGGCGGTAACAACGGTGACGGTGCAGATTGCCACGCTTTTGGTGGGCGATCAGGAATTCGACAGCCCCAAGACCCTCTCGGCTTTCGCCCTCGGGCTGGTGCTGTTCGTCATCACCCTCTGCCTGAACGTTATCGCGCTGGCCGTGGTGCGCAAATATCGGGAAAAATATGACTGATATCGTCGAACGCCCCCAAGGGGCCGCCGCCGTCGGGGTCCATGCCACCGACGAGGCTCAGAAGCGCTTGAAGCGACGGTATGCCTCCGAATGGCGATTCCGCGCTTACGGCTTGTCTGCAATTGTTATCTCGATCGTCGCGCTGGCGGTCTTGCTGACGAGCATTGTCAGCCAAGGCTATACCGCCTTCACGGCCACAACGATGACCCTGACCGTTACCGTGGACCCCGCGCTTGCGGACCCCGCCGGCAAGGCTAATCCAGACGATCTGCGGGCGGGCGACTATCAAGGCATTGCCCGCGCCGGCCTGCGCACCTATTTCCCTGACTTGAAAGAGCGGAACGAGCTTCGGGCGCTCTACTCGCTGCTGTCCAACGGTGCGAGCGACGCGATCCGGGATCAGGTGATGGCGAACCCAGCCCTAATCGGTCAGAAGATCACCGTGCGCGTGCCGGTGGCCTCGGATTACGATATGTACGCTAAGGGCCATACGGCAAAAACGCCTAAAGGAGGCGAAGCCCGCCTGAGCCCCCAGCAAATCGCCTGGTTCGAAACGCTTAAAGCCGATGGTAAAATTCAACGCAGCTTCAATCTGTGGTTCTTGACCAACGGCGATAGCCGCCAGCCGGAACTTGCAGGGGTTGGCGGCGCGATTGTTGGTTCGCTGCTGACGCTGGCGATTACGCTCGCCATCGCTTTCCCGCTGGGTGTTATGGCGGCGGTTTACTTGGAAGAGTTTGCCCCGAAGAACCGCTGGACCGATTTGATTGAAGTGAACATCAACAATCTCGCGGCCGTGCCGTCGATTGTCTTCGGTCTCTTGGGGCTTGCGGTATTCTTGAATGTCTTCGGTTTGCCGCGTTCGGCACCGGTGGTCGGGGGCGTTGTGCTGGCGCTGATGAGCCTGCCAATCATCATCATCGCCTCGCGCGCGTCCTTACGGGCCGTCCCCCCCTCCATCCGTCAAGCGGCCCTGGGGCTTGGGGCAAGCCGGGTGCAGGTGGTAACGCACCACGTGCTGCCGCTGGCGATGCCGGGCATTTTGACCGGGACGATCCTCTCCATGGCCCACGCCTTGGGGGAAACCGCGCCGCTGCTGATGATCGGCATGGTCGCTTTCATCGTGGATATCCCGAGCGGGGCAACGCAAGCGGCCACCGTTCTGCCGGTGCAGATCTACCTATGGGCCGATAGTCCTGAGCGGGGCTTTGTCGAAAAAACCTCCGCCGCAATCATGGTTCTGCTGGCCTTCCTGCTGGCGATGAACGCGATTGCGATTATCCTGCGCAAAAAATTCGAACGGAAGTGGTAATCCCCATGCTGGCGACCGATACTCAAACCGCTGCCGCCGTCCACGCCGGGCACGGTAAGCGCGTGAAGATGAAGGCCTCCGAAGTCGAGGTCTATTACAGCGAAAAGCGTGCGCTGAATAAGATCAACCTGGACGTGGGCGAGCACGAAGTCACCGCGCTCATCGGCCCGTCGGGCTGCGGGAAGTCCACCTTCCTGCGCACGCTGAACCGTAT
>NZ_JBILQX010000174.1:0-7700 GCF_044372965.1 Elstera sp.
TCGGCACCGCCGCGCTCGTGAGTGCTGTCGGCCTCTCGATGTCGTTAGGCGCGTTTATCGCCGGCGTGCTGCTGGCCGATAGCGAATATCGCCACGAATTGCAGGTGGATATCGAACCGTTCAAGGGCCTGCTGTTGGGGCTATTCTTTATTGCCATCGGCATGGGCTTGCGGCTCGATCTGCTCGCTGCCGCCCCTTTCCGCCTCAGCGCGATTATTCTCGGGTTGATGGTGGTGAAGGCCGTCGTGATTTTCGGCCTGCTCAGCGCAACGGGGCGAAAATCCCTCACCGCCCGGCAAACGGGCTTGGCCTTAGCCCAGGGCGGTGAATTCGGCTTCGTCCTCTTTCAACAGGCCGTTGCCGATAAGGCGATGATGCCGACCGACGCCGCCGAGCTTTCCTTAGTCGTCACGGTTTCGATGATGCTAACGCCGCTGCTCTTCGCAGCCCACGAGCGCTGGATTGCGCCGCTCCTGTCCGATGCGAAGCCCGAACGGGACTTTGATACGATCGACGAGGATGCGCCGGAAGTCATCATCTGCGGTTTCGGGCGTTTTGGCCAAATCGTTGGCCGCGTTCTGCGCATGCGTAGGATTGCCTTCACGGCGCTCGAAACCAGCGCAACCCAGGTGGATTTCATCCGGCGCTTTGGCAGTCAGGTTTACTACGGCGATCCGACGCGGGTTGAACTCTTACGCGTCGCCGGGGTGGAGAAAGCGCGCGTCGTCGTCATCGCCTTTGATGATATTGAGGCCGCACAACGGCTGGTTTCGGACATCCGCAATCAATTTCCCCATATCACCGTCTATGCGCGGGCGCGCAACCGGCATCACGTTCATCTGCTGATGCAGGCCGGGCTTCCGGGGGAGCATATTTTGCGCGAAGCCTTTCACTCATCGCTGGTCATGACCGAACGGGTGCTGGTCACGCTGGGCCTCACGCTGACGGAAGCTGAACGGTCGGTACGCACCTTCCGCGATCACGACGAGGCGATCATCGAAAAACAGTTCGCCGTGTTCCAGGACGAAGCGAAGCTTATTCAAACCTCGCAAGAAGCCATCCGCGAGTTGAATGATCTGTTCGAGAATGATGCTCCGCCGCGCAAGCAGCGGAGCTAAAGTATCGTGCTTTAACTTAGACACACGAAGACTAATGTTATTGCTTTATCCGCAAAAACATCTTGCCATTTATTCCCAATGCGCGGGATTTTCTTTAGGTCAACCGGTAACGACCAGAGGCAATAATCTGATCTAGCTGCGACTCAAACCCTTTAAACCATGGGGCTTGTTTGAGATCTTTAACGGTATCGGCCCGTCCTGACCATGTGGCCCGCTCGAGGCTTTGGCTCATGGTTTCCATCGCTTTGGCAATCAGGTTCACCAGCGGGTCCTGACTAATATCTTCACGTCTCCGGCTGTCTTTCGACCCCGAATTAGCAAAAGACTGCGCTGTGGCACGATCAACCGCCCATGTTAGTGTCCGCTTCTCGTCATCGCTGACCTTTTCCAGCCAATTTATTCCCTTTCGGCCCAGGCTAACAACATCATAGGGATCAGGGTTAGCGCGGAAGTTACCCCTCAACCGCTCCGGGCCGGAGTACTGGCCGGTGGCCAGCGAACGTTGAGTATACATAATCGACTCAGCGATTTCCTGTTCCTGGAGCGAGAACATACCGCCCTCGTTCGTTTTTACAGCCAGCAGGGCGCGGCGGTCCAACCCCCCCATGAGCGTGTTCCAATCGGCACCCTCCCAGCTATTATAATCGAACGGCTGCCCTTGAGCAGCCATAGCCCCATAGCGTTCATTCAGGCTGGCCCGCGCAGCTTGCGCGGTTTCTGACAAAGTTTTTCCCTTAGAAATACCTTCAGCGCCAGGGTTAACGATGGCAATGGACAGAGCTGAAATATCAAACCCCTCCCGCGCCACCATAAATTGGGAATAATATTGTACCTCAGGGTCGAGCAGGGCCTGGGCAGCCTTAGAAATCTTGACCGTATCTTTCCCAGCATTCTCGGCGGCCGGGGCAGCGCTGTCTTCTGACTCGCTCGTATTCAGAGCAGCGGTGTTCTTTTCCGGGGCTTGGGATGCTTTCGGTTCAGCATTTTTTACTGTTGGGGCACTAAATAAAAACGACGAAACAGCGACCATGATTCTCACCTCATTCTGAGATCAGTAGCATTTTAACAATTGCCCCAGGATTTTTTCGGGCAATTTCATTATAAGCTTAATCAGACGACAATTTCAATCTATGTTATTCCAAATAAAATCAAAAGCCTATGCACTGTATTATGAGGCAGCCGGAATCATAGAGATAAAATGGATATTACCGATGATATGCTTCCGTAAAGGGCGGCTACCGTTCGCGTTGGCGCAGGTAAACCGCCCTAGACACTTATTTCCCCAAGCAGATCCGTCGTGGCAGGTGAGTCCATACCCTCGAAATTTTCCCTAAACCACCGTTTCTTCAACCACCCGGAAGCGCTTGGTGCAGCTATCGACCGTAGACCAAGCGGCTTTTTGCCAGGCGGCATGGGCGGTTTCATAGGTGTCGAACGGACCGATCCGTTCTTCTTGCGCGCCGTCCACCAATTGGCGAAAACCCGTATCGACATAATCGCCGCCGATCACCCAATAGCGCTTCACCCGCTTGGGGCCCGCTTCTTCGATAATGCGGAAGCGGAAGTTGCAGTTATCAACCGTCGCCCAAGCCTTGGCCTGCCATGCAGCTTTGGCCTCGTCATAGGAGGCGAAGGGGCCAATATGCTCTTCGTCCGTTCCGGCAACCACCGTCGTAAAAGCGGTATCGGTATAATGGCCCCCAACGACCCAATAGCGGCTCGGCATTCCTAATTCTCCCGCACTGCAGCAGTTTTCAAAGCTGGCGCTACCCTACCGACGCCGGGGGTCCGGGGCAAGAAGCGGGAGGACAGCGGCTGGGCGATATGCTAAAAAGACGCAAGGAACAAGCGGGAAACAAACCATGCCCTTAACGCGCCTGGAGTCTGATGCCGATTTAGTGCGGGCGCTCGAAGCCCTGTCCCAGCAAGATACCGATATCGCCCGCGCGTTCGGGCGGATCGGTGCGCCCACGCTGCGGCGCTGGCCGAGGGGGTTTGAAACGCTGCTGGATGTTATCCTGGGCCAGCAGCTGTCCGTTACCGCCGCCCGCACCATCCGCGACCGGATGAAGGCGCTGGTGGGGGAAGTAACGCCGAAAGCCATCCTCGCCGCCTCGGAAGAAGCTTTGCGCGGTTGCGGCTTCTCTGGCGCAAAACTGCGCTACGCCCGGGCGCTTGCGGAAGGCTGCGACAGCGGCGCGGTGCGGTTGGAGGCGCTGGAGGAGATGGGCGACGACGACGCCATAGCCCATCTGGTCGCGGTTAAAGGCATTGGGGCCTGGACCGCAGAAGTCTATCTGCTCTTCGCCCACGGCCGCATCGACCTATGGCCCGCCGACGATATCGCGGTGATGGAAGCCCTGCGGCACCTGCGCAGTTGGGAGGAGCGGCCCACCGGCAAAGCCCGCCGCCTCGGCGGTGAGCCCTTCGCCCCCTATCGCGGGGCTGCCGCCCATTTCCTCTGGCACCTCTACCGCAACCGCACGGATCGGGATGCGGTGGTGATTGAGGGGTAGCACAACCTGCGCGTTTTAGTCTCTGCGCGCTTCTGTTAAGATAGCGGGGTTTTTGCTGACGAGTAATCTTGCCGTGTCCGTTCCCCCCTCCCCGCCTCTGCCGGCCAGTCCACCGCCCGATTACGACGCGCGGGAACGCCGCACAAAACAAATCATTAATTACGCCATCTTAGGGCCGGTGTTCGTTGCGGTGCTAGGACTTGCAGTTAGCGAGCAATTTCAACAGACGTCCGACCCGCTGGAGCTAACCTATCTTCCGATCAACAGTCGGTTTACCTGCACCGCCGCCGGACTCGACGCCACAACCTGCGACGACCTCATCCACGATACGCTGGTGCTGCATGATACGATCGCACCGACCTACGCAAGCTTGATCGATTGCGCGGCCCAAATCGCGACCTGCGTTGAAACAACACCGCGCCGCTCACCGCCCGCTTTTCAGCCCTACATGAATGGCATTCTACTGCTGACGGAAGGAACCGCGACGCGCAGCTTGCCGGTTTGGCGGGATGGGCAGGGGAATCAGTATATCGGCCAAGCCCGCTTCGCAGGGTATCCGGGTCAGCATGGGATCGATGGCATTGGCGGGCGATGCGACTTTGGGGGCCAGGCCGGATTCCTGGGGCTCTGCCCAACGGATACGGCACGCATCATGATCGAAGCGCTTCAGGAAGCAATCCTCCACAATCGCGGACCGAGTCTCGCCGCCCTGCCGATGACCGAACGGCTCACCGGCAGCCGGGCGCTTGCGCCAAAAACGGTGAGCTACGTCAAACGCGGCGGGTTCGGCCAATCGGCGACAAGCTTTAATCTGAGCAGTAAAGGCTAATGCAGCGCCTCGCGCAGATCCCGCGCCCCGACTGGCCCGCCCAGGTAGAAGCCCTCGGGCTCTCCTTCCATAGTATCGGCGGCATTCCCTATTGGGACGAGGGCGTGGCCTACAGCTTCTCCCCGCGCGAGATCGAAACCCTCGAAACCGCCGCCAATGAGCTTCAAGCGCTTGCGCTCACCGCCGCTGAGGGGATTATCAAGCGCGGCGACTATGCCCGTTTCGGCATTCCCGAGGCCGCGATTCCGCTGATTGAAGCCAGTTGGGAAGCCGATGAGGCGGGATTTTACGGGCGGTTCGATTTTCATTTCGACGGGGTAACGCCGCCGAAACTGCTGGAATATAACGCCGACACGCCGACCAGCCTGCTGGAAGCCGCCGTGGTGCAATGGGATTGGTTGGAAGCGGTGCACCCTGGCCGCGATCAGTTCAACTGGATTCACGAAGCGCTGATCGAAGCCTGGGGCAGCCTCAAGCTCCCCGCCGGGCCGCTCGCCTTCAGCAGCCTGAACGATAGCGAAGATCAGGCGACGCTATTCTATTTGATGGAAACCGCCACCCAGGCGGGGTTAGCGCCGGAATTTGTGCCGATCCCGAAAATCGGCTGGGATGGGCGGAGCTTTGTTGATCTGCACGACCGCCCCATCGCGAGCCTCTTCAAACTCTACCCCTGGGAATGGCTCGTTACCGAGCCTTTCGCGGCTTATATCCCCCAGGGCGCGACGCGCTGGATCGAGCCCGCCTGGAAACTGCTGCTGACCGGCAAGGGGCTGCTCGTCGCCCTATGGGACCTCGCCCCCGGCCACCCCAACCTTCTCCCCGCCGCCTTTACGCCCGAGGCGATTCCCAGCCCGCGCGTTCGTAAACCCCTGTGGGGCCGCGAGGGCGCGAATGTGCGGCTGGAGCGCCCCGGCGAGGCCGATCTTGCCCTTGCCGGGCCCTTCGAGCATCAGCCGATGGTCTGGCAAAGCCGCAGTAGCCTGCCGTGTTTCGACGGCAATTATCCAGTGCTCGGCGTCTGGACGGTCGATAGCGAAGCCTGCGGCCTCTGCATCCGCGAAGACGTACTGCCGATTACCGGCAATAGCAGCCGGTTCGTGCCGCATTTCATTGAGGGGTAGTAAGCGGGGCTCTGCCCCCGACGCAGTTTTACGCGTCGGGGGGCAAAGCCGCTGAGCCCTCCCGCTTAAAGCCCCAACGCCCTCCGTACCCCCGCCCCATAAGCCGGGTCGGCTTTGTCGAAATGGGCCAACTGCCGATCAATAATCGCCTGGGGAACGCCGCCAATCGACGCGGCGATATTTTGGAACAGGCGCTGTTTTTGATCGTCCGGCAGCAGGCGGAACAGGTTTCCGGCCTGGGTATAATCGTCGTTGCCGTCGCGATGGTTATAGCGGGCGGCGTCGCCGGAGATGCGCAAGGGCGGCTCGGCCACGCTCGGGTCTTGGGTCGGGCCGCCGAAGGAATTGGGCTCGTAATAGGCGTCTGGGTTGCCGGTATCGTTGCGGAAGAACCGCATCGCGCCATCCTTATGGTAGTGATGCACGGGGCACTTCGGCGCGTTCACCGGCAGCGCTTCATAATGCGTTCCCAAGCGGTAGCGGTGGGCGTCGGCGTAGGAGAAAATGCGCGCTTGCAGCATTTTATCGGGCGAGAAGCCGATTCCGGGGACGATGTTCGACGGCGAGAAAGCCGCCTGTTCGATCTCGGCGAAGTAATTATCGGCATTGCGGTTGAGTTCGACTACGCCCACGTCGATCAGCGGATAGTCGCCATGGGGCCAAACTTTGGTGAGATCGAAGGGGTTATAGGCGGTTTTCTCTGCCTCCAACTCCGGCATGATCTGCACGCACATGCGCCAGCGCGGGAACTCCTGCCGCTCAATCGCGCCGAATAGATCTTCTTGATAGGTTTCGCGGCTTTTGCCGATGACGGCGTCGGCTTCGGCATTGGTCAGGGTTTTATGGCCCTGCTGGGTTTTGAAGTGGAACTTCACCCAGAAACGCTCGCCGTCGTTATTCCAGAAACTGAAGGTGTGGCTACCGAAACCGTCCATAAAGCGCGGGCTGACAGGAATACCGCGATCCGACATGAGGATCGTCACCTGATGCAGGCTTTCCGGGCTCAAGGACCAGAAATCCCATGCCGCCGTCGGCGAGCGCAGATTGGTGCGGGGGTGGCGCTTTTGCGTGTGGATGAAGTCCGGGAATTTTAGCGGGTCGCGGATAAAGAAGACCGGCGTGTTATTGCCGACTAAATCCCAATTGCCCTCTTCCGTGTAGAATTTCAGCGAAAAGCCGCGCACGTCGCGTTCGGCATCGGCCGCGCCCTGCTCCCCCGCTACGGTGGAGAACCGCGCCAGCAGCGGCGTTTGCTTGCCGATGTCCCCGAACAGCTTGGCGCGGGTATAGCGGCTAATATCGTGCGTTACCGTCAGCGTGCCAAACGCGCCCCAGCCTTTCGCATGAACCACGCGTTCGGGAATTCGTTCGCGGTTCTGATGGGCGAGCTTTTCGATCAACTGATAATCCTGCATCAGCAGAGGGCCGCGCGCCCCTGCCGAGAGGCTAGTCTGATTGTCGGAAATCGGCGCACCGGCGCTGGTGGTCATCACAGGTTTATCGGACATGGTGGGGACCTTCCTCGTTAGGTGGGGTTGTCTTGAGGGCTAGCCTGCCGGAAGTTTTTTGGAACGTCAATTAGAATTATTCTAATTATTATCAGAGACAGAAACTAACTAAAATCTCATTAAAAAGATTGAGAGATCATTAACCTTTCGGTAAGCATACCACAGCTTTTAGATGCCGGAACCCTTGCCCATGCAATTGTATTCAAAGCGGATCACGCGACGCGGACTCATTGCGCTTGGATGCCTAGCGCTCGTGGGATGCACGACCACACCATCGCCCCGCCCGGTTGCCTCGACAGCGGCTTTCCCCCCTGGGGCGTCTCGGATTGCCGTCGAGATTTCCATTGAAATCATCGACACGCTGCGGGACGTGACCCAGCAGACCGACCGGCAGGAACTTGACGGCTATGTCAACGCGGCCATGGCGGCCCTGGTGCAAAAACTGGCCGTCGAAAAGCTGGAGTTGGTGCAAGCCCCCGCCGCCGCGCCTGTGCAGATGCGCTTGGCCCTCAAAGTGCGGCGGAATGATCCCCTTATCGGAGGGCTCAGCGCTTCGGCGCAGGCGACCCTCAGCGATACCGCCGGGCAGGAACTGCTAACCGCCAACG